>CAIXEA010000026.1 GCA_903918315.1 uncultured Acetobacteraceae bacterium
CGTCCGCTCCAACACATCGGAAAAACGCATCCGACGGATCCCTTCGTGAATGCGTGCCCGGTCCATCTGTGCCCCCGTTCCTCACAGGGCAGATGACCGGACACGTCACGAGCTACAAACACCGGACACGTCACGAGCTACAAACACCGGACAGATCACGAGCTAGCCACAGGGGGATGGGCGCACCATTGCGGGTAACAACCAAATGCGTAAGCTGGCCCGCAATCAAGGGAGGTCCTGTCCATGATCGACATTCACGCCCACTGGAAGCCCGCCGAAGTCGCCGATGCCCTGCGCGCCCGGGACCGGGAGCCGCGGGTGCTGGTGCGCCCGGATGGGGTCGAGGTGCTGAAGACCCGCATGGGCGAGGAACCCCTGGCCGAGGCCTTTGATGACGTCGCTTACCATATCCAGCGCATGGACCGCCAAGGCGTCTCGGTCAGCGTGCTGTCGCTACTGGGATCCTTCTGCTGGATCGAGGCGCAGCCGCTCGCGGTCTCCGGGCCCCTCTGCCGGCGGGTCAATGATCGGCTGTCGGCGATCTGCGCCGAAAACCCCGGCCGCTTCGCCGCCTTCGCCGCGCTGCCGCTGACCGATATCGACGCCGCGGCGGTGGAGCTGGAGCGGGTGATGGCACTGCCGGGGATGATCGGGGCGCAACTGCCGGGGAACCTGTTCCTGACCCGCGCCGATGCCGAAGCGGCGCGGCCTTTGCTGGCGGTGGCTGATCGGCTGAAGGCGGTGCTGTTCATCCATCATGGGCCGCGGCCGGGGGATTCGTTCCCCAAGGTCGGGGGGGAGACGGATAATGCGCGCCGGCGCAATGGCACGCTGGATATGCAGGCGAGCCTGTCGTCGGTGATGGTGACTTTGTGCCTGACGGACCTGCTGGCGGAATATCCGGACGCGACGGTGGTGGTGCATAACCTCGGGGGGAATATTCCTTACGAAGTGGAGCGGATGGATCACCGGTGCCTGCTGGATACGCCGCAGGAGGAGCTGCCCTCGGCACGGTTCCGCAAGGCGCGGGTGTTCGTGGATTGCAACTCCTTCGGGCCGCGGGCGATTGAGGCGGCGGTCGCGGTTTATGGGGCGGACCGGATCGTGTGCGGCACGGATGGGAGCGCGTTTGGGGTGGATTGGACGCGCAACGCGCTGGAGGAGGCCCGGATTGGGGCGGATGAGCGGGAGATGATTTTGGTCGGGAACGCGGCTGGGATGTTGGGGCGGGTTTTGGGCGGGGTGGCGGGGTGATGCTGCTCCCCCACGGAAACATTGACTTTGGCGGGGCTTTTCCCAGGTAATGGGGGTTGTAAGGATGCCGCCGATGCCCAACCCCCGTTCCGTTTGCCGCGCCGAAGTGATCTCCGACCGCTCGGTCATGGGTGGGGAGCCGGTTGTGCGTGGCACCCGCATCCCGGCGGCAACCATCGTGGCCTATCTTGCCGCGGGGCATACGGATCGGGAGATTTTCGAGGATTACCCGAGCCTGCCGGTCGGTGGGATCGAGGCGGTTCGGGCCTGGAGCGGGTTGGCGGTAGCCGCGGCCGATTGATCTCGACGTGGATCGTCTGCTGATTGATGAGTGTCTGAGCCAGGGTTTGTTGGCCGTGGCCAAGGCGCGCGGACTTCACGCGGATCATGTTGTGTGGCTGGGAAAGAGCGGGATGCAGGACTGGAACCTGGTTCCGTATGCACTCGATCATGATTACGCGCTCGTCACCAATAACCGGCGTGATTTTCTTCGAGAATATGCTCGATTATCGGCGCATGACGGGTTGATTATCGTCGTGCCGATGGTCAAACGGGAAGAGCAAATCCGGTTGTTTGGGTTGGTGCTGGATCGGGTTCTGTCGATGACGGATACTGTGAACAAGCTGGTCGAGGTCTTCTCGGACGGCGAAGTCCGCGTGCGCGACTGGTCCGCATTGGGCCATGACCCGGATTATATGGCGGTACCTGACAGGTCTGCTTGAAGACCAGATTGGCGCAATTTCATATGAGTAACGCCGCCCCCAGCCGTGAGACACGATTGGAACAATATCGGAAACATATGTTCAGCCGCCCACCACGGAAAAGCTTGTCCGGGATGCGGCCGGTTTGATAGGATGTCTCCATGGATTGGTCAGATAGCCCTGATGTTGAGCGTATCGCAGGCAAGGTGTCCGGCAGCTGGCTGGTGAAGGGCACGCGCCTGCCAGTCGACGCCATTCTGCTTCATGCCGACGAGTATAGTCCGGAAGAGATCGCGACCGAATTTTACCAGGGTATCTCCCCCGAGATCGTCCGCCGGATCCTGGCGTACGCGGAGGCACATGCCCCGGCTTCTGCTTGACGCCAACATGCCCTTTGGCCTCCGCGCTGTTCTGACGAGCCATGAAGTCGTTACAGCGTTTGAGGCCGGGTGGAGTTTCCTGACGAATGGGGGACCTCATCGCCGCTGCCACCGGATCGTCGGCGGGTTTTCAAAGCGGCGCAGAATCCGAAGTGATAGAGCTTGAAAAGGCCCTACTATTGCCCTATCGGTGATGGTGCATCGTATCTTTGTTTGGTGTCGTTTTTATCAATGGAGGGCATTGGATGTCTGATAGTAATTCCGATATTGTTATAGGACTCGATGGTTGTCCAAAAGGGTGGCTTGGGGCCGTTTGGCTCGGTCCCGGACATCGAGCGGAAACACTGTTATTGAGTTCGCTCAATGATGCCGAGCGCCGGTTGCCGCCAGAGACGCGAACTGTCGCGGTTGATATCCCGATTGGGTTGCTGGACGTGGCCGTCCCTGGCGGAAGACCCTGTGATCGACCCGCCCGGAGGCTGTTGGGGCCACGGGCCTCGTCTGTCTTTTCCCCGCCAGCGGCGGCCGCGCTCGCGGCAGACGATTACGCTGAGGCATGTTTGTTAAACAAGCAATCAGGTCCTGAAGCTGGCAGCCTTTCCAAACAATCATTCGCAATACTCCGGAAAATCAGAGAGGCTGCCGGAGCGGTCGCTGACTCGCCCTGGTTACGAGAACGGGTCATCGAGATTCATCCAGAGGTCTGCTTTCGGATGATGTCGGGCGCACCGCTCCAATATGCGAAGAAGAAACCCGCGGGCAAGGATGAGCGGCGGCATCTGCTTCGGCAGGCCGGTTTTGAAAATCTTGAGGCATTCGAGGTCTCTGCACGCGCCCTTGGGGCAGCGACGGACGATGCGCTGGATGCGTGTGTTGCCGCGTGGAGTGCGTGGCGCCGCGCGCTCGGTGCTGCCCAATATCTGCCGGCAGATGCCTCGGGACCCGACTACCATATGCGAATTTGGTATTAGGTTGAAGCCCGAATATAATTAAACCGGAACCTTCGCCGTCAACTCCAACCCCAGCGCCTTCATCACCGCGATCGTCGTCTTCAACGTCGGGTTCCCGCTCCCGCTGAACGAGCGATAGAGTTGCTCCCGCGAGAGCCCCGTCTGTTTGGCGATCTGCGCCATCCCCTTGGCGCGCGCCACGACGCCCAGCGCATGGGCGATAGAGAAGGGGTCCTCCGTCGCGAACGCCTCCGCCATGAAGGTCGCAATGGCGGCGTCAGAGGTCAGGTCCTCCGCCTGATCGTATATCATGAGTTTTTCCGCCATGTCAGTCGTTCCGTTCCTCGGCTGGTCTCTTGCCCGAACGCGTGCCATTTTTTACGGCATGCCGTGCCGCCCCCCCAAAGGGCCTCTGTTGCTCAAATCGGTGGGCGAAGGAGAGCCGGCCCCGGCACTCCCAAGGCGCGCAATGGCACCCAGCCCGCAGCATCGTGAGGTAACATTCCCTCCCATCAAGGGTCACAACCAACGCCAGACCGGCCCCAAACCAATCAGGACCCACGACAATGGACGGCCCGCCCACCATTGTGGCCACCGCCGCCAAACGCCCCACAGCCCTGAAAAGCTAAGGCATCGGCACCGAAGACCCGACACCCAGACCGTCGTTCACCCCGTTTCGGGGGACGTCGTCCTGGACGCAATACCGCAACCGGGTCCCGGAGTACGCGCGGATTAAAGCGCGTGCAGCCTAAACCGGCAGCCGCCGCAGGCGCGGATCGTAAAGCCATTTTCGGATTTTCGTGGCGACGATCCGGTTGCTGTCGGCATGCCCCGGGTTGATCAACACGTTGAACTCGTCCGGCACAATGACCGATGGAATACGCAGGACCGTCGAAGTGCCCGACCGGAGCCACGCGGCACCGAACTGGATGCTCGCGCGGCCAGCCGGTTCGGCGTCCCATCCAACCGGAAGGCTGCCCGGGGTCTCGGTGCGCGCAGCGGCCCAAATGTTCAGGGGGATCGTCACTGCAACCAGATAACGATTGAGCGGCAGGCCGCCCGCGTTCAGGTGAACGACTGTCTCCAAACAGGCCAGCGCCTGCGTTTCCGAGGTGTAGACCACGGCATCGCCGGCCGCGTTCCAGCGCCCGCCTGAGATCTTCGCACCCGCCCCTGAAAGGTCGTCGGCCTCATAGGCCTGGGTGTCGGTCGCGATGCGCCAGACGGTCACGCTCAAGCGTAGGCGCCGCTTTGGATTTGCGCGAGCGCCGCGGACACCAACCCCTGTCCCTCCATGGTGTCCACGAGATCGGCCGGGCGGACGCCACCGAAGGCGGGTAGCGGTTCGGTCAGCCAGCGCGCCATCCAGGCGCGGGCGTCGAAATCCGCGTGGTCGCCGGAGTCCTGCACCATTGCCTCCAGTTGGCCCAACAGGCGCGCGAAGCCGACGAGGCGTTCGCTTTCCTCGGGCGAAAGGGTTTCGCCGAGCTTGGCTTTTCTGTTGACCGTGGCAGTAGAGAGGTTCAGCGCTTTCAGGCTCGTGCTTTGTCCGATCGGCAATTCCGCGAGGATCCGCTTTGCTTCGGAGGCCAGCACGCCACGCCGGACCATATCGATGCGCTCCAGCGGGGTAGCGCGGTAGACGGCGGTGACGGAAAGGGGATTGCCCTGTTTTTGTTTCCCAACTGCGCCGGCGGTGAGCCTGGCAAACTGAAGGCGAGTGCTCCTGCCCTCCCGCGCGGGCCGCGCTTTGGGGGCGGTCGCGGCAGGCGTGTCGAAATCGGGTGGTCGTGGATGAGCCATTGGAATGCTCCTTTGAGCAAGTTATATGCCCAATCGGGCGTCGAAGCCAGTATTTGCTTCAGAGTAGCAGAGCGATCCCGATCCTGACCCCGGCCCGGTTCGTCGAAATCGATCGGGGTTGAACGCCGCCGGGCGCCCCCCCCACCTTGCCGAACCGCCCCCCCGCCGCCACATTCCCCCCCAACCAACCGGAGCACCCAAGACCCATGACCACCGAATACACGCCCCCCGCCGTCTGGACCTGGATCAAAACCACGGAGGGCCGGTTCGCCAATATCAACCGTCCCATCGCCGGGCCGACGCATGACAAGGAACTGCCCGTCGGGAAGCACCCGATGCAGCTCTACTCGCTTGGCACGCCGAACGGGCAGAAGGTGACGATCATGCTCGAAGAGCTGCTCGCCCTCGGCCATGCCGGCGCGGAATACGATGCCTGGCTCATTAAAATCGGCCAGGGCGATCAGTTCGGCAGCGGCTTTGTCGAGATCAACCCCAACTCCAAAATTCCCGCTTTGCTCGACCGCAGCGGGCCAAAGCCGATCCGGGTGTTTGAATCGGGGGCGATCCTGATGCATCTGGCGGAGAAGTTTGGGGAATTCCTCCCGACCGAGCCGGCCGCACGGGCGGAAACCCTGTCCTGGCTGTTCTGGCAGATGGGCAGCGCGCCCTACCTCGGCGGCGGCTTCGGGCATTTCTACGCCTATGCCCCGGTCAAAATCGAATATGCCATCGACCGTTTCGCGATGGAGACCAAGCGCCAACTCGACGTCCTCGATCGCCGTTTGGCGGAGACCGCATATCTCGCCGGTGACGACTACACCATCGCCGATATCGCGGTCTGGCCCTGGTATGGCGCGCTGGCGAAGGGCCTGCTGTATGGCGGCGGGGAGTTCCTTTCCGTGCAGGACTACAAGAATGTGCAGCGCTGGGCCGATCAGATCGGGGCGCGGCCGGCGGTGCGGCGCGGGCGGATCGTGAACCGGTTGCAGGGTGAGCCCTCGGCGCAACTGCATGAGCGTCATGACGCCAGCGACTTCGACCTGCGCACCCAGGACAAGCTGCAGGGCTGATCGGCGGCTGCCCCCTCCCCGTGCAGAGGGGAGGGGGCGCGTTTCCCCCCATGGCAGAGAGCCATCGATGACCCAGTGGATTGAAACCTATCGCGGCACCGTGCCGCCCTGGCAGTGCGACGTCACCGAGCACTTCACTGTCGCTTACTACTTCGACCGGATCGAGGAAGCGGAGGGCAACCTGGCCGAAGCCCTCGGCCTTGGCCCGCTGCCGGCGGCCCGGGGCTTCGACGTCCGCTATGCAAAGGAACTCCGCGCCGGGGCGAGCTTCCATGTTGAAAGCGCGCTGACGGGGATCGCCGCCGATGGCGTGCGGCTCGGCCACCGGGTGGTGGACTCCGTCAGCGGCGCGGTGGTGACCTGGTTCGATGAGCGGTGCGCTGTGGCACTGGCGGCCGACCAGCAAGCGGGGCTGGCCCCGCGCTTGGCCACCTGGGACGGCCCAGCGGCCGAGGCGCGGGCGGATCCGGCCAGCACCGAGGGCTTCATCCCCACCGCGCGCGGGCGGGTGAAGCCGGGCGATCTGGACGCGGCGGGGTGTTTCTCCCTGTCGGCCATGGTGCACCGCTTTTCCAACGCATCCGGCCAGAGTGGCGCGGCCCTGGGTATGGATACCGCTTATATGCAGCAGAACCGGCGGGGGTTTTCCACGTTTGAGATGACCTTGCGGCTGAGCGGGGCGCTGCGCGTGGATGAGCCCTATCTGATCGAGACCGGGATCGGCCATCTCGGCAATTCGTCCCTGCGCATGATCCACCGCCTGGTGAACGCTCGCACGGGGGCGGAGGTCGGGCGCCTCGGCCAGTTTGGGGTGAATTTGGATCTGGATGCCCGCCGCCCGGCACGATGGTCGGAAGAAATCCGCGCCAAGGCCGCGGGGTTGCTGGTTTCATAGCGCTGTTCGTTCCGATTCCGGTTGCCTTGACAGGGGCCGGTCGTCTCCTACACTCCCCACGGGAATTGAAGGAGACGACCGTGAGCGACAACCCGATCGGGGCTTCCTATGTCTATTTGCTGGAGCCTGAGGTTCGATTTCTGGAAGCCGCCGTCGAGCACCTGATTCCGACCGACGACCTCGGCCCGGGGGCGCGCGATGCCGGGGTGGTGGTCTATATCGATCGCCAACTGGCGGGTTCCTGGGGGTCGCACGGGCGTAACTACCGCCAGGGCCCCTGGATGGAGGGCACACCGCAGCAGGGTTACCAGTCGCGCTTCACCCCGCAAGAGGTCTATCGCATCGCCATCCGCGAGATCGACCAGCATTGCCGCAGTACGTTCGACCGCCCCTTTGCGCAGCTCACCCCCGATGCGCAGCTCTCGTTCCTCCAGGCGTTGGAGAAGGACGCGGTCGCGTTGCCGTCGCTGTCATCGAAGTTCTTCTTCGATCTGCTGTGGCGCAACACCGAGGAAGGTTTTTTCTCCGATCCCTTGTATGGCGGCAACCGCGGCATGGTGGGTTGGAAGCTGCTCGGCTTCCCCGGCCTGCCCAGCAGCCAATACCGCGAATTGTTGACCAGCCATGAGCCTTACTACGCCGAACCCGTCAGCGTGATGGATGTCCAGACCGGCAAGGCGCCGGTCGATGCGCAAGGCTTTCCGAAGCACGTCCTGATCAAGAAGGGGAACTGAGATGTCCGCCACGAAATTGAAAGAAGTCGATGTCGTCGTGGTGGGCAGCGGCGTCGTGGGCTCGATCATGTCGATGGAACTGGCCAGCGCGGGCATGAGCGTCGTGTGCCTGGAGCGCGGCAAGCAGTTCGATATCGGCACCGATTTTCATGCCCCCAACGTCTATGACGAGCTGAAATTCGACCGCCACAGCGACATTTTCCAGAACCTGGCGCGCGACACGCTGACGTTCCGCAACAATGGCCACGAAATGGCCCTGCCCATGCGCGAAATGGGCGCCTTCAAACCCGGCGAGATGGTCGGCGGCACCTCCGCCCATTGGGGCGCCAATGCGCGGCGCTTCCTGCCGCATGATTTTGCCATGCGCTCGCGGATCGAGGAACGCTATGGCCGGGCGTTTATCCCCGAAGACTGCAACCTGCAGAATTGGGGTTTGGATTGGGACGAGATCGAACCCTATTACGACCAGTTCGAGAACATCTTCGGTGTTGGCGGCAAGGCCGGCAATCTGGAGGGCGTGATCCAGGAGGGCGGCAATCCCTATGAAGGACCGCGGTCTCGCGAATATCCCAACCCGCCGACCCGCCAGAGCTATCAGGGGGAGCTGTTCGGCAAGGCGGCGCGGTCGCTGGGGTACGTGCCGTTCCAGGGGCCGACCGCGGCGATGACGCAGGATTTTCGGAACCTGTACCGGGTGCAGATGCACCAATGCATCAATGGTGGTTTTTGCTCGAGCCATGTTTGCTCGCAAGGGGCCAAGGCCAACCCGCTGACCGCCGTGCTGCCCGCGTTGATGCGGCTGCCGAATTTTGAACTGCGGCCGCTGTGCAACGTGTTGCGGATTAATAAGGACAGCACCGGCAAGAAGGCCACCGGCGTCACCTATATCGACGCGCGCGGCAATGAGGTCGAGCAGCCGGCGAGCATCGTGATCCTTGGGGCGTATTGTTTCAGCAATACGCGGCTGCTGCTGTTGTCGGGCATTGGCACGCCGTATGATCCTTCGACCGGCAAAGGGGTTGTGGGGCGGAATTATGCCTATCAGCAGGGCGGTGCGGTCGATATTTTCTTCGACGATAAGGAATTCAACCCCTTTATCGGCGGCGGCATGGTCAATACGTCGATCGATGAGTTCAACGGCGATGTGATCGACCGCGGGCCGTTGGGCTTTATCGGTGGCGCTTATTTCGATGCCGTGGCGCGCGGCGCAGCCCCCATCAAGGGCAAGCCGGTGCCGACGGGCACCCCGCGTTGGGGCGGCGAATGGAAGCAAGCGGTGGCGCATAATTACCGCCGCACCATGTCGATTGCGATGCATGCGACATGTTTGAGCTATAAGCAGAACTACCTCGATCTGGACCCGACTTACAAAGACGCGTTCGGGCAGCCGTTGTTGCGCATGACGTTCGACTGGCATGCGAATGAGCTCCGGATGATGGAGTATATGAACGCGCGCTGCACCGAGATTGCCCGTGCGCTGGGCGGGTCCCGGCTTGGGGGGAAGAGCAAGGGGACCAAGTTCAGCATTGTCGGGTATCAGAGCACGCATAATGTGGGCGGCGCGGTGATGGGGGATGATCCTTCGACGAGCGTGGTGAACAAGTATCTGCAGTCGTGGGATGTTTCGAATTTGTTTGTGGTCGGCGGGAGCGCGTTCCCGCAGCAGCCGGCGAATGGGCCGACCGAGACGATTGGGATGCTGGCTTGTTGGGCGGCGGATGCGATTAAGGAGAATTATGTGCGGAGGCCGGGGAGCTTGGTGTGATACCCGGAGGCCTAATTGGTGCAACACAGCACCATCATGGTCTAGCTATGCTAGGTGCCCGGATTTATCTACCGAAACGCTTACCTACTCGGGACGTTGCCGAACGAACGAGCAGTGCCGGACATCATCTGCAAAAAGATGCTATTGAGCATGTTAGAAAACGACACTCGCAGGCAGCATTTCCTGACCCAGGGGGAGCAGAGACTCAACGCTCTCAATCCCCAAGCCGATCCCAAAAATCTGCGGATCTACTCGTTCAAGATCGTCGAGCGAGAGAACTACACCCTTGAGCTGGAAAGTCCGAACGGCAGGCTGATCGGCAGCAACCTGTCGCTGTTTGATCTGTTCAGTTTCGACGTGCCGGGGAACAGCCAATTGCGGCTTAATTTCGAGGCTCTATTCCACAAATACGAGGGCTATATTGAGGCAAATACAAAGAGCCTGCTCGCCAAACTGAACATAGGCAGCGGCGACATTAAGGTCGAGATCATTGACCTTTTTGCGGCCACGCTCCTCAATTTCGTGCGTAACCCGTTTTGCGTCGAGAAAATACTGAACACCTTTCCGGGCGTCGCCAGCTACGATCCGACGGACCCTGCCCTACTTTCTGACTACCGCCGCATTGTGACCGGCAGGAAGCCACACCAAACGTATCTTTGCACCCAACTCGGCATTACCGACACGCAGTATATTGAATGGTTGCGCCTGCTTTTCATGTTGCTTACGCCGATGGCAAAGGAGCGCCCCAATTTCTTCGAGGAGATAATCAAGGGGTTAGTGGAAGACCGAAAGATGCACGTATCCGCCTTCGTCTGTGAGTACGACAGTCCGGGCTGCCTACTCTCAGATCGAGGGTTCAGCCAACCGATCGAGGATGGTCCACATATGGCGTTCTCGTTCAATCTCTGCGCTACCGCCTTCGTTCACTACGTCTTTTCCGATCCCGCCACGCTCTTGCGGGACAAAGCATCACCGGAATTCCTGGTAAACGCTCTTACCACCCGCGAAAATCTCCCGCAGGCGCAAATCACCGTGACGCATGTGCGCAATAACCTCGACATGCTCGCACGATATAACCGCCGCGTGGTGGAGCAGTGCTATGAGCGTGTATATTGCTCAGTGAAGGACGCTGTGCAGCTATCCGAACCCCGTTTTGATGTGGGTGCCACCATCGCCCGGCCCCCATAGAAACATCTCAAAGCGATTGGCTGCTCCCTCCATACCAACGATGTAGAAACAACCGTCCCCAGTAATTTCGGCTTGCGTCGGGTTCGGGCCATGACGACTGGGGCGGCTATGCAGCGGCAAGGCCAATCCGCATTTCCACCGCCAAACCCGCTCGCTCGGCCAAAGCGATCAAAGCGTCCAGGCTGAAGCGCTCAAGTCGACCGCGCAGGAGGTCATTGAGCCGAGGTTGCGTGACGCCCAAGTGGCGCGCGGCCTGCGTCTGGCTTTGGCCCCAGCTCTCCACCACCTCCCGGATTGCCATCGCGAGGTCGCCGCGGAGGCGGAGATTAGCCGCCTCATCCGGGGTATCGGCAAGAGCGTCCCATACGTTGGTGAAGGTCTGCGTGGGTTCATCGGTCATTGTTCGTGCCCCTTGTGATCTGGCGAAGCCGCCTTGTGGCGAGGTCAAGCTCTCGCTGGGCGGTTTGCTGCGTCTTCTTTTGAAAGGCGTGCAGGACGTAGACGGAATCTGGCAACGTCGCGAGATAGATGACGCGAAAGGCCCCCGTCTCATCGCGTACCCGGATTTCCCGGACTCCAAGGCCGACGGTGGGCATCGGTTTCCAGTCGTCCGGATCAAGACCGTCTTGGACGCGACGGATTTGGTACCCGGCTTCGCTCCGTGCCTGGGCGGGGAAGCCGCGTAGAACGTCCAGGGCATCGCCAACGAAGGTGACGGGCTTCATGGCGGCATTATATCCGTGATGATAGGGAATGCGAGGCGATTATGTTCATAAGACGGTAATCCCCTGACAGTTCATCAACATGCAAAAGGACGCACCTAACAGACGTTGTTGCATAGTAAGCGCAAATCTCCGTAAGGTCGGCCTCAGCCGCGTCTGTCAGGCGGAGGGCGAGCGGGCGGCTAACAGTTGCCTCCCTCGCTCAATGATCGGTTCAGGGTCGAAATCGCGGACACGGCCCTCTGCGAGATCGGTCAGGCCCTTGTCGATATCGGCCCTGAGCGATGAGAGCTCATGCGACGGCATTGCGCGCTTGGCGTTCCATTCGAGCAAAGCCTCGCGCACGACTTCGCTGCTCGAGGGATAATCACCGACTTCAACCGCGCCTTTAACGACAGCGGCCATCTCGGCGGGCATGGTGATCGTCAAGCTTTCGATAGCCGGCATGATTGTCGTCCCGAAGACTATCATAACCTATCATACTCAGGAGACGCCGCAACCGATCTGCATGAGCCATCGTCCCCTGTGTCAATGATGATGAGACAACCAGCCGGTCATTCAGACTTGGTTCGGTTTGGGGTGCAAGCGTTTTGGATGCATATTTCGCAGCCACGCCGATCCGCATTTCCACTGGCAAACCCGCTTGCTCAACCGTGTGCAGGAACTGTGGCTCACGGGGGATGACCTCACCGCGCCGTGCCAACCGACAAGGAAGAATGGGCGGTTCAGGAAGCGGCGACCTTTGTCGCCGGAGTAAGGCAGCCACTGGCCAGGCCCCGACGCTGAGGCCTCGCACAGACCTCCCCAAACCGGCCAGCGCCAAACACCGCTACGCCCGCCGCACCCCCCAGAACAGCGGAAACGCCGCCTTCACGATGTCCTTGATATCCGACCGGAACGCCGTCGGCTGGAACAGCTGCCCGAGGGGGATGCACGGCAGGGTCTCCAGCGCCCGCATCTGCACCTGGGCGGCGATCGCCTTCTGCGACGCCAAATCCGGGGCGTCGAACCAGGCGGTGCGCAAACGTTCCAGATCCGGGTCGTCTGGCCAGCCGAACCAGGCCTTGGCGCCGCTGCCGCGGATCGAGAAATTGCCGCCTGGCGTGCTCGCCGCCACGCCCTCAATCTGCGTAATGAAACAGCTCCAGCCGCCCTGGGCCACCGGCTCCCGGTTGGTGCGCCGCGCGACGATCGAGCCCCAGTCCATCGGCTGGAAATCCACGTTCAGGCCGAGCCGGGTGAACAGATCCCGCGCCACCTGCATCATCTGGCTGTACACAAGCCGATCGGTGGCGGCGAGCATGACGATTTTCTCGCCGGCGTAGCCGGACTCCTGGATCAGGCGCTTGGCCAGGGCCTCATCGCGCGGGCCGGACAGGACCTCGAGCCCGGCATGGCTCGCCATCGGCTGGCTTTCGACGAAATAGCCACTCGGCGCCCGGCCGAGGTCGCTCTGATCCCCGATAACCGAGGCCAGGAACTGCGCCTGGTCGATTGCCGGCAGCAGCGCGCGGCGCAATTTCGGGTTGTTGAACGGCGGCTGCGAGTGATTGAGCGCCAGGACCAGCGGCCAGCCGAAGGGGTCGTTCACCGCGACCGTCACGCCCGGGGATTTGCGCAGCATGGGGCAGAGGTCGATCAGCGGCACCTCGAGCCAATCAACCTCGCCCTTTTGCAGGGCCGCCGCCGCGGTCGCCGCGTCCGGCTGCACGACCCATTCGACGCGGGGGATGTTCACCGCCTTGCCGCCGGCCAGGAAGCTCGGCGGTTCCTGTCGCGGCACGTAGCCGTCGAAGCGCGCATAGGCGGCGCTGACGCCGGAGACCCAGGCCTCGCGCAGGAAACGGAAGGGGCCGGAGCCGATGGCTTCCTTGATTTGCTCGGTGCCGGGGGTGTTCGCCGTCCGCTCCGGCATCATGAAGCAGCCGCGCGCGCCGAGGCCATACAGCATCTGGCTGAACGGCTTTTTCAGGCGGATGCGGAAGCGGCGGTCGTCGAGGGCCTCGATCTCATGCGCCGCGGCCATCAGGGCCTGGCCGAAGGAATCGCGGGAGCACCAGCGCCGGATGGATTGCGCGCAGTCCTTGGCCAGGACCTTTTCGCCGTCATGGAACACCAGCCCGTCGCGCAGGGTGAAGGTCCAGGTCAGGCCGTCGGCTGAGACCTCATGCCCCGCGCACATCTGCGGGTGCACCTGGCCCGCGTCGTCGAGGCCGTACAGCGTGTCGAACACCATGTAGCCGTGGATCGTTGCGACGAGGGCGGTGGTCCAGATCGGATCGATCGCCGAGAGGCCGGCGTTGGGGATGTAGCGCAGGGGCCGGGCCTGGGCGTGGACCAGCGATGGCGCCATCAGCGCGGGGGCGGCTTTCAGTAGGTCGCGGCGGCGCATGGTTGATCCTCCCGTTTATTGGTCTTGCGATCGGTTGTCGCGTCTTGGGCGTGGGTGATCGGCTCGTTTACCGCGATCCGGGGCTGGGCTGCAAAGGCGGTGATGGGTGGGGTGACGATCAGCCCTCTGATCGGCGCGCGCCAACTTACACACCCGGGCTTGGCATCGCATACCGGAGCGTGGGGCCACCGGCTCGCCTCCCGTTCATCGGGATCCGGCGTTGGTTGGATACAGGTTCGGGAACCAGCGCGCCGCGATGTCGGCTGGGAAGGCGAGGCGTAGCGGGGCGCGGTGCGACGTTGCGGTCAGCATGCCGCGCCCGACCAGCGCCGCGGTCACGTTGCGTGCGCCGCGTTCCTCATAGCCGGTCAGCGACGGAATTCTGGCCCGCTCGACCTCCCCGGCGATCACCGCTTCGCGCAGGATCGCGAAACTGCCGCGCAGCAGGCGCCTGGCGCGGATTTCCTCCTCGATATGGATTTCGATGCGGGTCAGCAGTGTCGTTGGTTCCAGCAATCCGCTCATGAAGCGGATCTGGTCGACTGACTGCTCGAGAAAGAACTTGCAGAATTCGATCAGGCCCCGCTGGGTGAGGGCGCCCCTGCCGTCGCGATCGCCCTCCCGCGGGGCATCGGCCTGGGCCAGGAGCGCCTTGTAGCGGTTCTCATCACGCGCCAGCCCCCGCGCCACGGACCACAGGCTCATCCCAATGCCGAGGCGCTTGAACAAAGCGTGCGACATCAGCCGGGCCACGCGCCCGTTGCCGTCGAGGAAGGGATGAATCCACAGGAAGCGGTGATGGACCGCGCCCACTGCCTGGATTTTCCGGAATGTGTTGAGCGTGGGCGACTGGTAGGCGGCATCGAACCGCGCCATGAAGCGCGGCACGTCGGCGTGGTCGGGCGGCAGATGGCGGCCGACGACGACATCGTGCTGGCGCCATTGGCCGGGGATGACGGGCAGCGCCTGGCCGGTCGTGCTGTTGGTCACAAACAGCATCTCAGGCGGGAGGCGCGAGCAGAACGCCCGGTGCAGCCATGACGCGTAGGCGGCCGAGGCGGGCCAGGCGTCGGGATCCTGACCGGTGTCGATCAGTTGCTGGACGTGGATATGGGCGAGGGCTTCCCGTTGCAGCGCCCGCTGCTTCGGCTCGGACGAGAAATCGTTGGCGAGGGCGCGGTCGATATCGCGCGGATGCGTGTCGTGACCTTCGATGAGGTTGGAATAGTAGCAATTCATCGACCGGACGAGATCACCGATAGTGTCGCGCAGGATGGGGTGGATCCGGCCGGCGAGATGGTTGGAGTCCGCGATGAGCGCGACCACGTCGTCCTCAAGCGCGCCCGTGCTCTCCCCGGGGATCAGGGGTTCCATTGATGCGATGTCCATGGGGAGATTATGCCGGATTTTTTGCCGGTTGGGTAGGGTTAGGATAGTATTGATAATATGCGGTTTATTGACATTTTTACACTAAGATATACCGGTAATGAGGCCGGTTCTGGCTGGTTGAGTGGGTTGGGGGCTGGATGCACGCCGACCGGCGCGGTGGTCGGAGGAGAACCGGGCGAAGGCGCCTGGGTCGCTGGTGGGGTGACGAGCGGTTTTTCGGTTCTGAGGGACCGCCGGCCTGTGATACGCTGGGCTCATGGCAACCAGTCGGTTCACGCGCGAGGAACTCCTGGATCACGGGTCCGGGCGCCCGGCACCGGAGGGCGTGGTGCGGCTGTATCATCAGGCGTTTGAGGCCGGGTGGAACACCGACGAACGGCGACCTGATTGCGGCAGATTCAGAGCCCTCCCTTCTCATGCTCCATTGCCACCAGCTTGATCTCGTTCCGGGCCGATCAGTCAGGGGCTGCGGGCGACCTTGACTGATCGCCGAGATGGGGCCACGTGGAGGGCTAGACTTTGGGTCGTATATCGGATTGGACTCGATTCTGAATGTCGGCGACGCGTTATTTCCAGCGGCGGCAAGTGATGCTTGCTTTGGATGATCGAAGCCAGGGCGGAATTCGTCTGCTGCGATACGGCGCGTGCACCGGGGTCGGGCGAAGAAGGGGGGGGGCTGTGTCGACTGCCAAGCAAGTTCTAGCCATGCTTCGTAGCCGCGCGGAAGGCGATGAAGATGCGTTTTTCTCTATCGCCCTCCAGATGGCGGCGTCGGAGGCGCGACAGGGACGTCGTGAAACAGCGCAGGACATGCGGTTGGAGATCGAGAAAGCTCGCGTTAAGAATTCACGCGGCGCATCAGTGCCGATCGCATTTTCCCACCCACGAGGTAACCTGGAAGGTTTGCTGGAACTGCGTGAACCCCGCTATCAACTCAAGGACGTCGTTCTAAGCGAACGACTAGCCCATCTTATTCATCCTGGCCCAGCCCAAGCGCCCGCCCGGGTCATATGGTGTCATACCGAAATAATACACCGCGCGCCTCGCCGATGCTTGCCGTGCCGCGTTTCGAACCAGATTTGTCAGGCGTTGGCGGTGGAG
>CAIXEA010000027.1 GCA_903918315.1 uncultured Acetobacteraceae bacterium
ATCCTCATCGGTGGCGGGCATGGCGGATTATGTCCGGCGTTCGGTGTGGGTGTAAGCAACCAATCACTGAACGATTCCATATGTTTGCGCCATGTCCGTTCGCGAATCCCTGCCATGCGATGAATAAGATGGGCTAACGGGCTGCCCCCGGCGAATCTCCGCCGCGTCGGCGACTCCATGCCAGCGCAGTCGGTCACAATATCCACCCTGCCTTGATCGGGCCGCATCGCCACCCCGGGTCATTCCCGAATTCCTTGCCAACGCCCGCCGTCCTGTGAGACCTTGCCCGAGCGAAAGAGTGCATCCGATGTCCACTATGACCATCTCCCTCCCCGATCCACTGCGCCAGTTTGTTGATACGCAGGTCGTGCAAGGCGGCTACGGCGACGCCAGCGCCTATATGCGTGCCCTGATCCGTGCCGACGAAAAGCGTAAAGCCGAGGACCACCTCGAATCCCTCCTGCTAAAAGGACTGGAAGGTGAGGAATCCGCGTTTACCTCGCAGGACTGGCAATCCATCCGTCAGGAAGCTCTTGCTCAGGTCAAAAAAGCGGAATCCAGCGCCGCCTGATGGCAAACGTCTATCGCCGACCCGCCGCACGGGGCGACCTTATCGCCCACTTCGTCTACCTCGCCGAACACGCAACCGAAGCCTTGGCCGATCGGTTCCTGAGCCAAGCCGAGGCCAGCTTCAACGACCTCGCCATGCACCCATTGATCGGCGCCCCTCTGGCAACACGTGATCCAGCTCTGGCCGGCATCCGCAAATGGCGCGTCACCGGCTTCGACACCGTGTTGATCTTCTATCTGCCGCACCCCGACGGCGTCTCCATCGTCCGGGTCCTGCACGCGGCCCAGGACTGGTGGGATCTGCTGGAGATTGGTGACCAACCGCAACCGGACGCGTAAACTCCGTCCGGCCTGATCAGGGTTTACGATTAAGTACCGAATTTTCCTGCGAGCTTGGTCGCACCGTCCTCGACCAACGCCAAACGCCCCCTCAGTCCGGCAACCAAGCCCCAAGCACCTGCTCCGACGTAAACGCCAACGGGGCAACCGCCAAACGCGGAACCTCCCCGCGATCGGCCAGATCCTCAGCCACCGCCTCCCGCGAAACCACCAATTCCCGTTCGATGACCCCGGCAACCGTCTGCCTCAGGCTCGGCGCGTCGGCCAGAAGCAGCCCGATCTCCCGCCGTTCCCGCCGGATCGTGCTACGCCAGCCAGCCCGTGGATCGGTCGCCGGGGAGGCCAGCAGCTTGATCAAATGTTCAAGGATCGTGCCAATCCGGCTGGCCAGTTCGCGTGCCTGACTTTTCCCCAAGGCTTCAATCTCCTCGGCGATGTTCTGCCAGTCGAGGGACTCGTTGATCGTCTCCCCCGCCGCCAGCCGGCGCAGCAGGGCAGCCTGATGCTCAGACCAAAGGAGGAGGTCGATGTCGTAGAGCGCGTCCATGGCCGGAACGCTAAGCTACCGGGCTGCGGATGGTCAACGAAAGAAGAGATACCGCTGTAAAATCGGTAAAACGGATGAAATCACGCCCATCGCCCGGCTGCGCCGGCAAAGGCCATTCCAGGCAATAATGCCCGCCCATCCTTGTATTTCCGCCAGAGCAGACCGATCTGCTGGCGATGAACCGGACCATTCCGCCCATTTTTGCCTATCCCTCGCCGTCGAACGGACAGCACGGCGCGACTCAGTTCACCCGATGAGATTATTGACCAGAAGACGATACCTTGAGACAACCATAAGACCAACCGCCCGACGGCTCTCGTCCCCCACATCACCCCCGCACACGAATAGATAATTGAGACTCCACACCCAAAAACAGAGCTCTGAGACGATCACGGAACGCCCCGCCCCGACGCTTCATCCCGGCTACTCCTCGCGCTATAAACCCCGAACAAACCAGGACACCCGCAAGCCGAACCGCGCGGAGCCCGGCCGATGCAGATCGCGATCTTCACCACCTACGCCGCCAGCCGCAAGGAACCCCTGGCCGAGGTCCTCACCCGCATCCACGCCGCCTTCCTGGCGCATGACTTCGGGGAGCCAATGATCCGGTTCACCATGACGGATGGGACGCAAGGCGCCATGGCCGAACAGCTCGGGGTCAAACAGATCTCCAGCGTCGACCGGGTGCTGAAGCGCTTCCCCGAGATGGGGCGCTTCCTGCGCACCCGGCCCGCCGACTTGGCGACAACGGCCACGGCCAAAGCCCTGACCAACGACGCCACGCCGGACGAAGCCGCGGACTTCGCCACCCTGGCCGCCATCGCCGCCGGGGTACCGCGATCCTTCCCCTTCCCGCGCATCACCTTCCACCTCGCCGCCCCAGGCTTCGGCGGCGGCCCCATCGCCGCGCCGGACCCGCGCACTTTGGCGCGGGCGGGCATCGATATCGGCAGCGCCCCCCTCTCCCCCGGCATCGCCATCACGGACAATTGGTGGGTCAATGGGCGGGAGCGTGCGGTCACCGCCCTACGGATCACCGGCGGCGATCCCGCCGCGCGAACGCTGCTGCCGCCGCCGCCAGACGTCGCCGCCCTGCTCGCCGCCTGCGGCAAGGTCCGTAAAACCGCCCAGATTCCGGTGTCCGCCGATGCCCCACCGCCGCCCGATGCACCAGCCAATGCGGCGATGCGCGCCGTCATTCAGACCTGGCACGCCAGCCTGCCGGCCTTGCTTGAAACGCTGCCGCACCGCCTGACCCGCGATGATGACGGGCCAGCCGCCCTCGGCGGCGCGCGCAAACCGGACCTTGTCCGCGTCTTCACCCCGCTGGGCTATGATTGCCGGGGTGAGCACGGCAGCTTTACCCTGCGCCGCCGCACCCCAGCCAATCTGACGATCGAGCTGGTCATCGATGTCGGCACCTGGAGCAATAAAGTCGCCGCTTTCCTGCGGGTCCGGGGCCTGATGGGCACGGACGCCTTCAAGACCTCCATCAGCCTGCCACCCGCGCAAGCCGCCTTGGCGGGCGACATCCCCGGCGCTCGGACATTCGGCCAGTTCCCTATCGGCGGACCGGAACGCTGGGGTCAGATCGCCGAAAATCTGGCCGCGGCGGTCACCGCGGCCGAGCGGGATTTCGTGCCCGCGATCGAGGCGATCGCCGGCCCCTCACCTGCCTGGTATGAACCACAAACGGGTTGAGAGCCTGCCCAGGGCATCACCGTCATTGCAATGATCCATCTTCAGATCGGCAGCGATCCTTCCCGGCGCCCCACCAGCGCCATCACCCCCGGATAATCCACCTTCCCCGTCCCCAACAGCGGCACCGCGTCCACGCGCAGCACCGTCCGGGGCACCATGATCTCCGGGATCCCCCGGGCCCGCGCCGCCGCCAGCAGCGGGCCGCTATCCGCGTCCGTCCGCGCCGTCACCAGCACCAGTTGCTCCCCCTTGCGCGCATCCGGCACCGCCACCACCGCCAGCAAATCCCCCGGCCAGACCGAGGCCGCCAGAGCCTCCGCCGCCGTCATCGAAACCATTTCGCCGCCGATCTTGGCGAAACGCTTGGCGCGGCCGAGGATGGATACGAAGCCCTGCTCATCGACCGAAACGATGTCGCCGGTGTCGTACCAACCATCCGCCAGGGGCTCCAGCACCCCCGGCGCGGTATCGCGGACATAGCCCAGCATCACATTGGGCCCGCGCACGAACAGCCGCCCGCCGGGATCGACGCCCAGCACCGGTTCCAGCCGCCATTCGATGCCCGGCAGAAAGCGGCCGACGGTGCCGGATTTGCAGTGCATGGCGGTGTTGATGGCCAAAGCGGGCGCGGTTTCGGTGGCGCCGTAACCCTCCAGGATCCGCACCCCGAACCGGTCCGCGAACAGGCGCTTGGTTTCGTCGCGCACCTTCTCCGCCCCGGCGAAGATGTAGCGCATGGCATAGAAATCGTAGGGATGCGCGAACCGCGCCCAGCCGTTCAGGAACGTGTCGGTGCCGAAGCAGATGGTGGCGTCGGTGTCATAGATCAGGCCGGGCACGATGCGGTAATGCAGCGGGCTCGGGTAATGAAACGTCCGCACCCCCGACAGCAGCGGCACGATGGTGCCACCGGTCAGCCCGAAGCTGTGGAACATCGGCATGGCATTGAACAGGATATCGCCGCCATGGAAATCGATCACCGACGAAAGCTGGGCGCAGTTCGCCAAGAGCTGCCGATGACTGAGGACAACGCCTTTCGGCCGCCCCTCCGACCCGCTGGTGAACAGCACCACCGCGGGGCTGTTCGGGTCCACCGCCGCCCCGGGCAGATGCCGGGCGCGCAGACGATCGAACCAGGCGCGGGCCTTGGCGGCCACACCCAGGCCGACGGCGAGGTCTTCGAGCCACAGGAACCGAACCTCCCGTTCCATCAGCGCGACGGTGGCGCTCAGCCGGCCCTTCTCGATGAAGGCGCGGCTCGAAACCACCACCCGCGCCTGCGCCGCTTTGCAGGCGGACAGCATGGCATCGGCCCCGGCGGACACATTGAGCATGCAGGGCACGATCCCGAAGGCCTGCAAACCCATGAAGGTCACGACAGTGGCATTGGCGTTGGGCAGCATGACGCCCACGAACGGCCCCTCCTGCCGCAGACGGCGCCCGAGGGCGGCAGCGCCCAGGACCATGCGGTCATAGGTGATGGGGCTGCGCTGAATATCCTCGGCGATCAGGGTTTTGCCGCCATGCGCGTGGCGGGCATCGAGCAGCGCGGTGAACAGGCTGCGGTCGATGCTTTTGCTGCGAAACACCGCGCCGACAAGGACGTCCTGCAAGGCGCGGCCGATGATCTCCCGGCGTTTGCGCGGCGGCAGATGCCCTGCCCCCGCCCGCATGAGATCAACCGGCGCCAGATCCACCGGGGGATTGATGATCAGCTTCAGCCGCGGAAACCAGCGCAGATGCAACCGCCCGCCCATCCGCCCCAAATGCGTGAACTGCAAACCTTCAATGCTGATCGGTAGAATTTTGGCATGCGCCTTGTCGGCGACCAGGCCGGCACCTTCGTACACCTTCATCAGCGCGCCGGTGCGGGTCATGCGACCCTCCGGGAAAATCATCAGCTTGCGGCCGTGATCGCGCACCGCTTCGACCATGTATTTCAAGGAATAGGGCGACTGCACATCGACCGGGAACGTATCGACCAGGGACAGGAACGGCTTCACCCACCATTTCGCGGCCTGCTGGGTGTGGATGGCGAAGCACGGGCTGTCCGGCAGGAAGGCCGCGATCAGGCAGGCATCCGCCAAAGACTGGTGGTTGGACACGATCACCACACGGTCGCCAGCGGCGCGATAATGCGCCAGCCCCGCGACATCGACGCCATGGAGGGTTTCGAAGTACCAGCGGAACACCGAGCGCCAGAAATCCTGCGGCAGAATGCGCACGATCCAGATCGCCACGCCGAAATTGGCCCAGGCGGCGATTGTCAAAACGCCCGGCGCATCCACGCCCAGCGCCGCCAAACCCGCCGCCGCACCAGCCCCGCCCACCATGAACAAGGCGTTCATGACATTGTTCGCCGCGATCATGCGCGATCGCTCGCCGGGCGCCGATCGCTCCTGAATGATGGCGTAGAGCGGCACCGAGAACATGCCCCCGCATGCCGCCAGAAACGCCAGATCAGCCAGCATCCGCCACCCGCCCGGAGCCGTCAGTACAGCCCAGGCGTCGGGCAAACGGCCGGCGGCCCGGGCGGCACTGGCGAAATCCCAGCAGAACAGCGAAATGCCCAAGGCGGCGAAGGGAACGAACCGCGGGGAGACCTCCCCATGCAGCAACTTCGCGCAGCCGATGGACCCCGCGCCGGTGCCCAGCGCGAACACCGCCAGCAACAGCGTCAGCACGCTGCCGCCCGAGCCCAGCGTGTCGCGGGCAATGATGGGAAATTCGGTCAGCAGCGTCGCGCCAATGGTCCAGAACCAACTCAGCGCCAGCAGCGACAGCCATATCGGCCGCTGCCCGGACGCATGCCGCACCACGGCCCAGGTGGCGCCCAGAAAATTCCAGCCCACCCTCAGGCCCGGATCGGCCGCCGGCACCGCCGGAATTTGCAAGGCGCCGTACAGGCCAATCAGCGCGAGCACCACGCCCGTTATGCCAACGATGGCGCCGCCGCCGGGTAACAGCATCAGCGCGCCCCCGGCCACGGTGCCGGTGACGATCGACAGAAAGGTCGTTGCCTCAACGACGCCATTGCCGGCGATGATTTCGTGCTCGGTCAGATGCTCGGGCAACACGCCGTATTTCACCGGCCCGAACAGCGCCGCCTGCAAACCAAGGCCCACCAGCACGAGCAGCAAGGCGGGGATGCTCTCGGCCAGGAACGCGGCGGCGGCGGCCAGCATCAATCCCACCTCCGCCCCCTTATACACCTGGATCACCCTTGGTTTCGGAAACCGATCGGCGATCTTCCCGGCGGTGGCCGAGGCGAGGATATAGGGCGCGATGAACAGCGCCCCCGCCAGGGCCGACAGCCCCGCCCCACCCGCGCCAACCTTGAAAAGCGCCAGCACCACCATGGCATTCTTGACCAGGTTGTCGTTCAGCGCCCCACACGACTGCGCCAGCACCAGCGGCCAGAGGCGGCGGGTCCGCAACAACGCCAGGGGGGAGGCGTGATCCATGGCCGGAACTCCTGGTTCGCTATTCATGACAAAACCCGCCAGCACATGGCGGTCAGCTCATCCACCCGCTGCGACAACCCGCCGTCCAACCGGCCATACAACCGGCCAGTGGCGGGTTGCACGAGGATCCCGATCAGCACGAGGCCCATCAGGTCCGGGTCGCGGGCCGGGATTTCCCCGGCATCCATGGCGGTGGCGACGGCGCGGCAGATGACCTCCACCGGGTTGCGCGCGTCACGCGGCACGCTGGCGAGATAGCCGTGCTGGGTCATCACCAGGAAACGGAACCGGTCGGTGTCGTCATCATGCAGCCGGCAGATTTCCCGCACCATGCGATCGAGGCGGACGCGGAAAGGCGCGTCGCCGTCATTGGCCGCGGCCAAAAGGGCGCCGTATTCCGCGTAGCCCTCGTGGAACAGCGCGTGCACCAGATCCTCCTTGGAGGCGAAATGAGCATAGAGATTGGGCGCCTTCATGTCGCAGGCCGTCGCGATGTCGCGCACCGACACGGCGTCCACCCCGCGTTCGGAGAACAGGCGCAAAGCCTCGGTCCTGATGCGATCGCGCTTGCCGCCGGGTTGCTTCATTGTCTCGCCTTTACTTAACGACCGTTCGTTAATATCAAACCCCACGGCGCATCGTCAAGCAGGGATCGACCGCGTCGGCCCCGCGGCGCTACAAAGCGTTATGCGCAATGGTATTCGTCTTGTGGTTTCCGGTCTGGCGCTGCTCTGCGTGAGCGGGGCTGTGCGCGCCCAGGCGCCCAGTCCGATCGCCGCCATCAAAGCCGATCGCTGGACGGAGGCGGAGGCAGCCGCCGCGGCGGTGGCCGATCCGGTGGCGGTGAAGCTGGTGCGGTATTATCGGATGCTGGCGCAGGGTGGGGCGACCACCAGCGAGTTGGCCGCCTTCATCGCCGCCAGCCCCGACTGGCCCAACCAGGCCGGGCTGGAACGCCGCCGCCAGGACGCCTTGATCGCCGAACCCGACCTGGCCGTGGTCGCCGCGCAATGCACCGCCAACGTGCCGGCGCAGCCCCTCGCCCTGCTGCGCTGCGCGGAGGCCACGAGCGGCGACACCGCCGCCGGCTTCGCCCGCAAAGCCTGGATCGCCGGCGTGCCGAACGAAACCGAGTTCCTGGCGCGCTGGGCCCCCGCGCTGACGCCGGACGACGAATGGGCGCGCTACCAGCGCCTGGTCTGGCGGGATGCCGCCGGCGCGGCCCGCCAACGCCCGAGGCTGGATGCCAAACGCCGCGCCTGGGCCGAGCTGGCGAACCCGGCCCAGACCCTCGCCCGCGCCCGCGACTTGCGCCGGACCGAGGCCTGGGGCGCCGCCGCCGCCCTGTGGCTCAGTGACGGCCCTGGTGCGCAGGAGGCCGCGCCAGATCACCTGACCGAGTTCTGGGCGGAACGCTCCCTGCTCATTCGCGGCCTGCTGAAGATTGGCGACGACGCCAATGCCTATGCCGTCGCCGCCGCCCATGGTCAGACCGCCGCGGAGCAACGCACGGACGCGGAATTTCTCGCCGGTTTCATCGCCCTGCGCCGCCTGAAGCAGCCGGCGAAGGCGCAGGCGCATTTTCAGGCCCTGGCGGAGAGTTCCCGCGCCGCCATCACCCAGGGACGGGCGCATTACTGGCTCGGCCGCACGGCGGAGGCGCTGGGCCAGGATCCGCGCCCGGACTACCAGCAGGCGGCGCGCTGGACGACCACGTTCTACGGTCAGCTCGCCGCCGTGGCGCTGGGCGACGACGCGGCGCGGCTGAATGCCCGCATCAATGGCCTGCGCGACCCGGAATGGAACCGCGACACCGCCTTGGCCTTCACCGGGCATGAGGTCGTGCGCGCCGCCACCTGGCTGGTCGCCTGGGGCGATCCGGCCCGCGCCCGGCCGTTCCTGCTGCGCATGGATGAGCTCGCGCCCAACGCGGCCGAACGCGCCTTGACCGCCGAACTGGCGCTGAAGGTGGGGCTGCCGGACATGGCGGTGTTCGTGGCCCGGCGCCTCGGCCGGGATGGGATCCCGCTGCCCCGCGCCGGCTGGCCGCAACCGTTCGAGCCGCCGCCCGTGCTCGATCGCGCGGCCTCATTGGGCATCATGCGGCAGGAAAGCAGCTTCGATGTCGCGGCCGTCAGCTCGTCCGGCGCGCGCGGGTTGATGCAGCTGATGCCGCCAACGGCCATGACCGTCGCGAAAGGCCTGGGCGTGCCCGCGGCGGTGCCAAGCCTGACGGTGGATGCGGCGCATAACATGCGGCTGGGCACCGCCTACCTGAAAGAGGTACTGGACCGCTTCGACGGCGCCCTGCCCCTGGCCGCCGCCGCTTACAACGCCGGGCCGCACCGGGTGGATCAATGGCTGGGCGATTACGGCGACCCGCGCGGCGGCGGCACGGTGCACATGGTGGACTGGCTGGAGCTGATCCCCTTCGCCGAAACCCGCAACTACGTGCAACGGGTGATGGAGAACGTGGCGATCTACCGCGCCCGCGCCGGATCCTCGACCCCGACCTTCCTCCCGCAATGGGCCCGGTAACGCTGGCCCGGCTGCTGGCGAGCGGCTTCGGCAGCGGCTACGCCCCGGTGGCGCCCGGCACGGTGGGTTCGGCGGTGGCGCTGCTCATCGGCGCCGGGCTGTTCGCGGTGTCCCCCTGGCTGCTGGCGGCGGCGGCGGCGATCGTCAGTGTCGGCGGGGTCTGGGCGGTGCGCGCGTCAGAGGCGAAAGGCGACCCCGGCTGGATCGTGATCGATGAATTCGCTGGCCAATGGATCGCGCTGCTGGGGCTTTCGCTCGGAGGCCTCAGCCTCCTCGGCGCCGCCGCCGCCTTCGCGCTGTTCCGCCTGTTCGACATCTGGAAGCCCGGCCCTGTCGGCTGGGCGGATCGCTGGCACACGCCGGCGGGGGTGATGGCGGATGACGTCATCGCCGGGGCGATGGCGGCGGCGTTGCTGGCGGTGGGGCGATGGGTCTGGCCGGGGTGGTAGGGCGTCGGTTGCTGTCGCTCACCCCGCGCTTTTGTGCTAGGTTCAGGCTTTGCGACCCATAGGGCGAAAACAGGATGGTGCTGGGTAACGACGATCTGGACTTTCTGCGGATGATGCATCGGCAGCTCGCCGACGTGCCGCTGGAGCCGGCCGATCCCCTGCGCGAGCCCATTCATGAAGTGTTGGACGACGCAGACCCGGTGCTTTTGATGCAGCGGGAGGTGGCGTTCAATGACGTCGAAAGCCTGCAATTGTTCTCCGGCTTTCGCGGCGCCGGGAAAACCACGGAACTGCTGCGGCTCAAGCGCGACCTCGAAGGCCAGGGCTATCTGGTCCTCTATGCCGATGCGATGAATTACGTGAATCCGGCGGAGCCGGTGGATATCTCGGATATGCTGCTGGTCCTCGCTGGTGCGTTCAGCGACACGCTGGCCGAGCATCCCGAGATGCAAATGGACATCACGCGGGAGACGTTCTGGGATCGGTTCAAAAACTGGATATTGAATACCGAGGTCCGCGTCGGCGCCATCGACGCCAAACTGGAATATAGCAGCCCCGGCAAAGCCGTTGTCGGCGGGGTCACGGCCGGCCTTAATATCAAAGCCGAACTGAAAACCGCGTCGAGCTTCCGGCAGAACCTGCAAAAATTTCTCTCCGCCCATCTGGTCGCGCTGAAGATCGAGGCGGATCAATTCATTGAAGACGGTATCAAAGCGGTGCGGGCCATCCATGGCCCCCGCAAGCAGGTCGTCTTCATCTTCGACTCGCTGGAACAGTTGCGCGGCAGCTTCCAAACCTGGGAAAGCGTCATCCGCAGCGTTGAGCAGCTGTTCTCCGTGCATATCGAGCGACTGCGCCTGCCCTATGTGCACGCGATCTATGCCGTGCCGCCGTGGCTGAAATTCGTGCTGCCCGCGCAGCATATGGAAATCCTGCCGACGGTGCATCTATGGGACAATGCGCCGAACCGGCCCCGATCGGCCAAAGCATGGTCCGTCTTCCGGTCCGTGATCCGCCGCCGGCTTGGCGATGACGGGATCGCGCGCCTGTTCGGGCCCAACGCCCTCGCCGAGGACGGCCCCATCGATCGGCTGATTGGCGCCTGCGGCGGACATGTGCGCGACCTCCTGCGCCTGACGCAGGAATTGCTGAAGCGCACGACGGCGCTGCCTGTCCCCCCGCAGGCGCTGGACAGCGTCATCAACGCCGCCCGTCGGGATTTCCTGCCGATGGCGCTGGATGATGCGCAATGGCTGGCCGAAATCGCCCAGAGCCGCGACACGGCCCTGCGCAGTGTCGATCACCGGTCGGTCGAACGGCTGAGTAACTTCCTCGACACGCACCGCGTCTTCTATTTCGTCAATGGCTCGGCCTGGTACGACGTGCATCCGCTGCTCCGCGAGGAAATCACCCGTACCCTCGCGCAAGAAAAGGAGCGGGCGGCGCAATAGGATGACAGAAGACGCGGACCGCAACGCGATCGCCGCCCGGTATGGCGCCGCCGCTGGCGCGGAATGGCAGGTCCTGCTGAACCAGTTCGTCCTGGGGGAAGGCTTCGCACTGATCGTGCTGAGCGTCCCAGAACAATCCACAGCGGCGTTGTGCCGCGGCACATTGGAACGCTTTCTGGACGCACAATCGCAGAAGCTGACGGTGGTCCAGCCTGACCATCCGGACGCAATGCGCGGCCTGACCGCGACCCTACTGGCGTTACCGGCCGCCCCGGAGACCGGCGCGGTCTGGGTTTCGGGCGTGTCCAGCATCGTATCGCCCGAGTATCCGGCTTGGCGGGATGCCTGGACCCAGGCGCTGCACAGCCTGAATCAGCAACGCAACCCATTCCGGGCGCGATTTTCAGTGCCGGTTATTTTCGTGGGCGCGCCCTGGGTCGCCGCTTTGATGCGAGAGATCGCACCCGACCTCTGGTCGGTACGGTCGCTGTCGCTGCGGATCGAACCCGCCGTGGCGGCCGGGCAATTCCTGCGGCCATCGGACGACGACCGTGCCCTGGCGCCTGCCAGCCGAACCGCACCGCGACCCGGCGATACGTCGGATCTCGAACTGGCCCTGGATGCGGTGGCACGGCTGCGAAACAGGCCCGGCCAGGAAAGAGCCTTGGCTGCCGCACTGACCCGGGCGGCCCGTGCGCACAGCAGGCACTATGCCTGGCCCGCCGCGGCCGCGGCCTGGCGGGAGGCAGCAGATCTCAACACCGCCATCGGTGCCGAGGCAGAGGCCGCCCGCGCCTGGATTGAACTGGGTGACGTTATGCAGCTTTCCGGCGACTTATCGGCCGCGCTGGCTGCCTTTCAACAGGCTATGGCCATAAATGCAGGCCTCGCACAGCAGGACGCGGGCAAAGCACAGTGGCAGCGGAACCTCTCCGTCAGCCTTGAACGCATCGGCGACGTCCTAGCAGTGCAGGGCGACCTTCCCGCCGCGTTGGCCGCGTTTCAACATTGCATGGCCATAAGCGAAGACCTCGCTCGCCAGGATCCAGACAACGAGCAGTGGCAGCGCAGCCTCTCCATCAGCCATGAACGGGTCGGCGACGTCATGGTGGTGCAGGGCGACCTGCAAGCCGCACTGGCCGCGTTTCAACATTGCATGACCATTCGCGAAGGCCTCGTTCGCCAGGACCCAGGAAACGCACAGTGGCAGCGCGACCTCTCCATCTGCCATAGCAAGATCGGCGACGTCCTGATGGCACAGGGCGACCTGCAAGCCGCACTGGCCGCGTTTCAACATTGCATGGCCATAAGCGAAAGCCTCGCCCGCAAGGACCCAGGTAACGCACTGTGGCAGCGCGACCTCTCCATCTGCCACAGCAATATCGGCGATGTCCTGATGGCGCAGGGCGACCTGCCCGCAGCCCTGGCCGTGTTTCAACATTGCATGGCCATAAGCGAAAGCCTCGCTCGCCAGGACCCAGGAAACGCACTGTGGCAGCGCGATCTCTCCATCAGCCATAATCGGGTCGGCAGCGTCCTGGTGGCGCAGGGCGACCTGCCCGCCGCGCTGGCTGCCTTTCAACATGGCATGGCCATAAGCGAAGGCCTCGCCCGCCAGGACCCAGATAACGCTTTGTGCCAGCGTGATCTCTCCATCAGCCATAACCGGGTCGGCAGCGTCCTGGTGGCGCAGGGCGACTTGCCCGCCGCGCTGGCTGCATTTCAACAAGGTATGGCCATAAGCGAAGGCCTCGCCCGCCAGGACCCAGGCAATGCCCAGTGGCAGCGCGACTTGCTGGTATCGTTATGGAAATTGGCGGATGCGGCCGCCAGGGTCCCGGATCGTGAAACAGCCCGCGCCTACGCTGCTCGCGCGCTTGCCGTGGCGCAGCAGTTGGTCGCGCGGTTTCCCAACAACCCGGCGCACCGCAGCGACCTGCCACTGGTGGAAGCCCTGGCCCGCCGCATCGAAGCGATGGAATAACCTCATGCACCGTGAGGCCGCCCCATCACCCTGCCCCTCCGGCCTGGCCCGAGGCTCTCGCTCCGCACCCACCCGCGACCCGGCTGGCGCGGGCCACCCCCATGCGACCTTACCCGCGCAACCCCCACTCAATCGCGGCAAGAACCCCATGCACCGTGAAACGCCGCCCAAACCCGCCGCGCTGACCCGGACCCGCCGCGCCCCTCGGCCTCGCGCTCGCCGCCCTGCTGAGCCGCCCGGCCCAGGCCACCCCGTCACCGCACCCCTCCGGCATGGCCCGAGGCTGGCGCGGACCACCCACACACGATCTCACCCCCGCATCCCCCACTCAATCGCGGCAAGAACCCCATGCGCCGTGAAACGCCGCCCAAACCCGCCGTGCTGACCCGGACCCTCCGCGCCTGGCTGTCGCGCCCGATCGCCGGGGTGATCGCGGCCGCGCAGCACCCCTTGCGCCGTGACATCACCGGCGCACCCCGCAAACACCCCATGCACCGTGAGACAACATCAGCCGCCGCGATCCTCGGCCTCGTGCTCACCGCCCTGCTGAGCCGCCCGGCCCAGGCCGCCTCTCTCCCGGCCGTCGAATCTGAACATGGCATGGTCGTCTCCGCCCAGCGCCTCGCCGCCGAGGCGGGGGTCGAGATCCTGCGTCAGGGCGGCAATGCCGTCGATGCCGCCGTGGCGGTGGGCTATGCGGAGGCCGTGACCAATCCCTGCTGCGGCAATATCGGCGGTGGCGGGTTTCTGACCGCGCATCTGGCCGATGGGCGGGACGTGTTCCTCGATTTCCGGGAAACCGCCCCCGCCGCCGCCACGCGGGACATGTATCTCAACCCCGACGGCACCCCCGACCGCGCCGCCAGCCTGCGCGGCTGGAAATCGGTGGCGGTGCCGGGCTCGGTCGCGGGGCTGGACGCGGCCTTGACCCGCTACGGCACCATGACCCGTGCCGCCGCGATGGCGCCGGCGATCCGGCTGGCTCGGGACGGGTTCATCCTCAGCCGCGCCGATGCCGCGGTGATTGCCCGCGGCGCGCCCATCCTGCGGCGGGATCCGGCCTCGGCCGCGGTGTTCCTGCACCCCGATGGCAGCCCAATCGCGGCGACGGAGCGGCTGGTGCAAGCCGATCTGGCGGGGACGTTGCAGGCCATTGCCGAACAGGGGCCGGCGGCGTTCTACCAGGGCCGCATTCCCGCCGCGATCGAGGCGACCTCCCGCGCCGGCGGCGGGATCCTCACGGCAGCCGATCTGGGGATGTATGCGGTGCGGGAGGCGGCACCGGTACGGTGTGGGTATCGCGGGTTCGTGGTGCTGTCGGCGCCACCACCCTCCTCCGGCGGGACGACCTTGTGTGAGATTTTGCTGGTGCTGGAGGGCTTTGATCTGCGCGCCTCCGGCTTCGCCTCCGCCCGGACGGTGCATTTGATGACGGAGGCGATGCGCCACGCCTTTGTCGATCGCAACAATTTCCTGGGCGACCCGGCCTTCGTCGCCAATCCCACGGCCTGGCTGCTGTCGGCGGCGCATATCGGCGCCCTGCGGGCCGCGATCGGGGACCGGGCGAGCCCATCGACGGCGGTGACCGCGGGCCAGGCCCCGCATGAAAAGCCGGAGACGACCAGCTATTCCGTCGCCGACGACAAGGGCAACGCGGTGGCGGTCACCACCACCATCAACGGGCTGTTCGGTGCGGGGGTGATGGCGCCCGGGTTCGGCTTCATGCTGAACGATGAGATGGATGATTTCACCGTCAAGCCGGGCAGCCCCAACCTCGTCGGCCTGGTGCAGGGCGCGGCCAATGCCATCGCGCCGGGCAAGCGCCCGTTGTCGTCGATGGCGCCCACGGTGGTGCTGCGCGATGGCAAGGTGGCGATGGTCGTCGGCTCCCCCGGCGGGCCGCGCATCATCACCATCGTGCTGCAGGTGCTGCTGAACATGATCGACCATGGGATGGAGCCGCAGGCGGCCGTCGATGCCCCCCGCATCCACCACCAATGGCTGCCCGATGAGATCCAGGCCGAACCCTTCGCCCTGTCGGCCGACACCCAGGCGGCCTTGGCGGCGCTGGGCTATCCGGTGCGCGAGCAGACGCCCTGGGGCGCGGCGGCGCTGATCGCGGTGGGCGGGGCGGAAGCCGCGGGGGGCAAAGCCGCGTCCTCCGGTTCGGATTCCGTGACCCGTGTCGGACCGCGGCCCGGCTGGTTCTATGGCGCCAATGACCCCCGCCGCCCGGCCGGAGCGGCTTTGGGGCCATGATATATAATTACAATTGGTTAAGGAAGTTCAGAAGGATCGTGTTGAACAGATCCGGCTGCTCCCAATAGGGGGAGTGCCCGGCTTCGGGGATCACGTGCACGTCGGCATGCGGCATATGCCGCGCCTGCATCCGCAGCAGCGACGGCGGCACATACAGGTCCGAATCCCCGGTCGCCAGCAGGGTGGGATGGCGGATCGCCTCCAGCTTCGCCCAGGTGGGGGTGTTGCGCATGACGGGGTTGATGCGCTTGCCGTCGATGGCCTGCTCATCCAGCCTATGCCAGGCGGCCAGACCGGCGGGGTCGCCGGCGCGGTAGGACGGCGAGAGCTCCTGGAAGTCATGCGGCAGGCTGGCGAAAAAGGGCGGGCGCAGGCGGTTGTTCACCGCCACGTAGTCGGCGTCCGTGATCCCCATCAGCGACGACACGATGGCCAGCCCGCGCACCTTCTCCGGCCAGGAGAACACGTAGTCCAGCGCGATGAACCCGCCCTGCGCCGCGCCCACCAGATCGACCGTCCCCAGGCCGAGATGGCGCACCAGGTGATCCAGATCATCCGCGACCGTGCCCGGATCCGCCGCGCTGCCGCGATCGGAGCGGTAATAGCCGCGCCGGGAGTAGCCGATGGCGCGATACCCCGCCGCCGCCAGAGCCGGCTGCTGATAGACCCAGCCGGCGGCGCTTTGCGTGCCCGCATGCAGCAGGATCACCGGATGGCCGGACCCGCCGGTATCCCAGAACCAGAGCTTCGTGCCGCGCACGTCCACCCAGCCCTCCGTCACCGGCGCCTGTTCCGGTATCGGCACCGGCACCCACATGTCCTGCATCGCCATCCTGGCCTCCCGTTTATCGCCGCCAGTGTCGCATGCCCGCGGCCGGGTTGCGCAAGCCCCGGCCGGGTGAAATCCTGCGCCCTGATCGGAGGAACCGGCCATGCTGCCCGAACAGACCCTGCGCGACGCCGAAGCCCTGCTCGCCGCCTGCCGCGCCCGGGGCATCCGGCTGGCCACCGCCGAAAGCTGCACCGGCGGGCTGATCGCCGCCGCGCTGACCGCGGTCGCGGGATCGTCGGACGTCTTCGACCGCGGCTTCGTCACCTACTCCAACGCCGCCAAGCATGAGATGATTGGGGTTCCCCTGGACCTGATCCAAACCCATGGCGCGGTCAGTGAGGACGTTGCCCGCGCGATGGCGCGCGGGGCGTTGGACCGCTCCGGCGCCGGGATCGCGGTTGCGGTGACGGGGATCGCCGGACCGGGCGGCGGGGCGGACGGAAAACCGGTCGGTCTGGTGTGCTTTGGCCTGGCTGAGCGTGGCCAGCCCGCGGCCAGCGAATGGCGGGTCTTTCCCGGCAACCGCAGCGAAATCCGGGCCGCGACCGTCGCCCATGCCTTCGCTTTGATTCGCGGCCGCGTATAAAGATGCTTGCGGGCCGGGCTTACCCCTGGCACGAGCGGCCACATGTCCGACACACGTAAGCTGAGGCTGCTCCAGGCGCTCGACCGAACCGCTTTGGTCTCGGTTCTCCTTTCGCCACTCCTGCTGATGCACGCGCACGGCTTCGCGGAAGCGTCCTTTAGCGTCGCGGGCCTGTGCCTGCTCGGCCGCAGCGGCGTGAGCGGTGATTGGGCCTGGCTGCGTACACCCTGGGTGCGGATCGCCCTGGTCTGGTGGGTGTGGCTGGTGGTTTGCTCCCTGCCGATGCAGCCGATCGGCGCGAGCCCGCATGCCTTCGTGCAGGGCCTGGCGACGATCCGGTTCCCCTTGTTCGCGGCGGCGATGCAGTTCTGCGCCTTGCGTGATCCCGGGCCCCGCCGCTGGATGTACGGGATCATATCGGCCTCCGTCCTTTATATCGGCGTGCACTTGGTGTTTCAGTTCATCTTCGGGGTGAATCTCTACGGGTATCCGGCGGCCTGGGGGGTGTTGCTGACGGGACCCTTCGCCACCGCGCGGGCCGCGCCGGCCTTGGCGCGCATGATCCTGCCGGCCCTGATCCCCGCCGCGGCCAGATTCCTCGTCCGGCCCGGGAGGCAGGCGCTCTGGGCCTATGCGCTGCTGCTGAGCGGCATCGCGATCGTGGTGATCATCGGGCAGCGGATTCCGGTACTGCTGGTGGCGGGCGGGATGGTGGTTTCGGCGGTGCTGATCCCGCGGCTGCGCCCCATCGTGCTGGCGGCGGTGGTGCTGATCGTAGTGCTGATCCCGAGCTTCGCCGTCATCTCCCCCAAGACCTATTACCACATGGTGACCCGCACGGAGGAGCACATCAAAGGCTTCGGAACCGGCGCCTATGGCACCATGTATGCCCGCGCCCTTGAGATCGGCCGCCAGAACCCGGTCATGGGCCTGGGCTATGACGGATTTGGCACGGGATGCCCGCAACCCCGCTACTTCCGCCCCAGCTTCGGCGGCGCGGAGGCGGATGGCGGCGGGGCGGCTATTTGCTGGGTGCACCCCCATAATTTCTATTTCCAGGCCCTGGCCGACGGCGGCATTCCGGGCCTGACGCTGCTGAGCGTGCTGGGAATCGCCTGGCTGATTCCGTTGGGGCGCGGGCTGTGGCGGAACCCCGAGCCGGTGCGGGTCGGATTGTTCGCCACCCTTTTGATGCAGCTCTGGCCGCTGCAATCCACCAGCTCCTGGTGGTCGATGCCCATGGGCGGCTGGTTTTACCTCTTGCTCGGCTGGGGCCTGGCCGAGGCCGCCGGGCGGACCCGCGCGCCATGAAGGTCGCCGTCGTCCAGCCCTTGCCCGGTATCGGCGACACCATATGGCACCTGCCCCACATCCGGGCGATCGCGGCCCATGTCGGCGGGCCGGTGACGCTGATCGCCAAGCCGCGCTCCGCCGCGCATCAGATTTTCGCCGCCGAAGAGACGGTCGCCGACTATCTCTGGATTGATCGGAACCCCGACAACCGGCGCGGCAAGGACGACGGATTGGGCGCATTGGGCTTCGTGACGCGCCTGCGCCAGCAGCGGTTCGACCGGATCTACCTCCTGCACCACAGCAAGACGCTCGCGCTCTGGACCGCCCTGGCCGGCATTCCCGAGCGGTTTAGTTATGGATTTGGGGTGCAGCGGCTGTTCCTCAACCGCCGTCCGTTTCTGTCCCCCCCGGACCTGCGGCTGCATCCCTATCGGCAAGCGTCCCTGTGGTTGGAACGCGCCGGGATCGCGATGACGGCCGCCGAACCGTTTCTGCCCATCGCGCCGGCGGCGCACCACGCGGTGCTGGAACGGCTGCGGACGGCGGATCCAACGGTGATGATCGGATTGGGGAGTTCGGAGCCCTACAAGCAGTGGGGGGCCGCGAATTTCGCTGCTCTGGCGGACGCACTGCTGCGGCAGGGCTGGCCTCGGGTTGCCCTGGTGGGCGGCGCAGCGGAGGCAGCGATGGCCGATGCGATCACCGCCCAGCTGGGCGATCTGGCCCCACGCGCGATCCGCGCGATCGGCTGGACACTGGGGGAGGTGGCGGCGCTGTCCGGCGCCTGTGCCTTCTATGTCGGCAATGATACCGGCGTGCTGAACATCGCGGCGGCGGTCGGCATTCAGTCATTTGGCCTGTTCGGCGCGACCGAGCCTCTGCTGCACAGCACCCGGATCGTCCCGATCGAACCGCCGGGCGGCTATGCGAAAGACGGGGGTACCGCGCGGATCACGCCAGCCGCCGTGCTGGAGGCGATCCGCGCCACACGGGGCGGATTCGGACCCGCAAACGCCTGAGTCAGTCGCAGCCGCAACCCGGTGACGGCTCGGCCTGCCGGCGCACCAGATGATGATCGATCCATTCCGCGACCAGACGTCGCGCCTCATTCAAGGACGCTTCCGGATGATGGATCCGATAGAGTGCGGTGCAAGCCTGGAAGGCCGCCAAATCATCTGATCCGACCTGACGCAGCTCGCGATAGGCCGTCACGACGGCCCGTTCGCAGCGCCGGCCAAATCCCGTGTCGTGCCCCATGGTTTCGCGCACCTCTGATTGCGAACCATTCGCAATTATTTGGCAACGATACCGGGGGTCAGGCAGGACAGCAAGAGGCACAGTCCAGCGATCCCGCGAATCGGGATCAGAATCACAGACCGACTCGATGGCCGAATCGGACCACGACAGTGAATTCGCTTGCCGATTCGGACTCCGTGATGCAAAATGATGTCAGCCGCTTACGGTGGATTCTTCGACTCTCTCTTGAATTCACACTGGCGACTTCCGGATTCCCGAAATCAAGCCTGCCCTCGGAGCAAACGTCGTGACCACAAAGCGCAATTCCCTGTTCGCCGCGCTCGTTTTCGCCCTGCCGATCGCGGCTCTGGTCGCCACGCCGGCGATGGCGAAGACCCATAAGGCCAAGGCCAAGACCCATCATGTGCATAAGGTCAGTGGCCACAAGGTGATTCATCACCACAAGGCCAAGGCGCACACCGCCGCCTGATCGACGCGCCTTCGCCAGCGGTGGCAACCGGCGCTGGCGAAGACCGAATACCCAGATTGCTGGCCGTTCTGGCTCCTGGTCAGGCTCGATTGGCTTCCAGCAGGGCGCGCAGCCCGGACAGAATGCGTTCGGGCGACGGCGGGCATCCCCCGATCGTCAGGTCCACCGGTACGCCCATGCCCGTGCCCCCCAGGACCGCATAGCTGCCCTTGAAAACACCCCCATCAACCGCGCAATCTCCCAACGCGACCACCCATTTGGGGTCGGGCGTCGCGTCATAGGCCTGTTCCAGCGCCTGGCGCAGCGTGTGGGTCAGCGGCCCGGTCACGAGCAGCACATCGGCGTGGCGGGGATTATCGACAAATCGCAGGCCAAAGCGGGCCAGTTCGTAGACCACGCCGTTGAGCGCCCTGATCTCCAGTTCACACCCATTGCAGCTGCCGGTGTTCACGTGCCGGATCGCCAGACTGCGGCCCAACCGGACCTGCGACGCCGCCTCCAGCCGTTCGGTCAGTGACTGCAGGGCCGAGGCATCGACAGGCCCCGGCGGCTCCGCGCGTTCGGCGCCAGGCAATACGCGACGGATGCGCGGCCAGTTCACCACGGATATCGCCTCCTCATAGGTCCAGCCCCGACACGGGAAGCCCAAGCGAGCAGCAGATCAAGGCCGTATCCGCAACCGGCGCGCCTCGCAGCGCCGCCTCCGCCAGGGGCCAGAGCGCCCAGCCGGGGTCGCGCGGGAAGATCGCCGCGACCTGGCCGTGATCCACCCGCACCCAATGCCAGACCTCGCCCCGGGCAGAGCGGCATTGCGCCAGGCCCTCACCACTGCCGGTCGGCATGCTCACGCTCAGACCCTCCGTCGGAAGGCGATCCAGTCCTCGGATGGCGATATCGACATCGTTGGCGATCGCATCTAGCCGGGCGCGGGTGCGCGCGTCCGTATCCCCCTGGACCGGGTGGGGGCCGGATCGGATGCGACCGAGCCCGCATAGCCGGGCGGACACCGCGGGCCCCTGGTACAGCCGCCGCAGGTCCGGAACCTCCCGTGCCACTGCGTCCAAAGCCTGCCGCACGGCCGCGACACCGCCACGGGCGATATCCCCGGCCACACCGCCCGGCACCACGCAGTCCATCATGAGCCGGTGGCCGAACGCGATCGCCATTGCCCGGCGCAAATGCTCCTGCCGCAAGCCGCAACGGCCCTGAATCGCGGCTGCCCCCAGAAGTGCGCCTTGCGACGTCAGGATATCGAGTTGGGTGGCGATCCGCTCCAACGCGCCCATTAAGCTGCGTAGCGCGATGGCGCGGGGTGGTATCTCCACGCCCAGGGCTGCTTCGATGGCGAGCGCGAAGGCCATGGAATGGGCGACCGTGGCATCGCCGGCCAGCCGCGCGGCGAAACGGGCCGCGGTCCGGGCGGGCTTGCCCCGCATCAGCGCCAGCGTGCCGCGATGCGTGTAGCCGAGCCGCGCCTCCGCCGCCACGATCCGATCGCCCCGCAGGGTCAGGCGGAGATGGGACGCCTCGGCAATGCCAGGCGCGACCGGGCCGATGGGATATTGCATCATCCCCTCCCCCTCCAACACCCGAAATTCGGGGGGCTCGGGCACGCGTGGCGGCGGGCCGGGGCGGGGCGCCATGGGATGGGTGATCGGCCAGTTCCCATGATCCAGCCAAGGTTTGATCTCCGCGCCGCCGACAGCACGATGGCCCCAGAGGTCATGGATCATATGCTCGTACCAAACAGCCTCGGCCCGCCGGAGGGACAAAGCCGGGTAGGTTCCGGCTTCAACGGCCACCGAGACAGGCAGGATGGTGCCAGTCTCAGCGTCATCGAACAGCGCATGCACCTGCACCGTGTCGGCCCAGGCCGCCAACAGGGTCAGAGGCTCCGTCGCCAGCATCTCAACCAGCGTGCCCCATTGTTCCCAGCGCAGCACGTAACGGGCCCAGGGCTGGCAGGGCTCCATAATGGCCGATTGAATCAGGCTCACGGCCGCGCTGGTCATCGGATCGCCTCCGCGGCCGCCTGGAGCCAGGCCACCGCCTGTGCCGGCAGACAATACCCGATCACGATCGCCGCCGTGATCGGCAGCCAGGCCGGCGCGCGCCGCAGGCCCCCGAATCCTGAACCCCGTGGTGCCGGCAGGCGGAGGATCACCGCCCAGCCGAGCGCGATCAGCCCACCGGCGAGCGGCACCAAAAGCCAGGGCGCGTGCCCCGCCACCGCGGCCAAAACCAGCACCAGGCCAGGAAACACACCAAAGGGCGGCAGACCAGCCAGGCCAGCAGCGGCGGCCAGTGCGTCAGGGCCCTCCGGCCGCGCCAGCCGCTGCGCTGTCTGCGACAAGACGAGCAGCACCAGCAGCACAAGGCCGGCAAAGGCACCGGCCGGGGTCTGCAAGCCAAAGGCCGCCGCGACCACCCCGCCTTGCGCCAGTGTGACCAATCCCCAGAAATCACGCCGCCGCGGGCGGGTCAGGAGCAGCCCCGCACAGGTCAGCAAGGCCGCGAGCCCGATGGCGATCAACAGCGGACCGGCCGGCCCGGCGGCCGCGGGCAGGATCACAACCAGCGCTTCCGGCATCGCCGCCGCCAGCGCGGCGAGGCCGAGCAGAATGCAGCTCGCCCCGGTCAGGGACGGCAAAATGGCGGCCCCGAACAGGACCATCCCCAATCCCACCCCTGCCAGCGGCAACCGGGCCCAACCTCGGGGGATATCACGCGCCACCAGGCAGATCACCACGCATCCCAGCGCCCCGATGCTGACCAGCCCCTGATCCGACAGCGCGGCCACCAGCATTGCGCCCAACAGCGCCTGATCCGCCGCCCGCGCCCGGGTGGCGCCGATCCGCGCGGCACCGGACGCGAGCGCGACCAGGATCGCGACCAGGGCACTGAGCGGCGCCTGCGACAGGAAGGCACCGGCCTCACCGCCCTGCCACGGCGAGGCGCAGGCCAGCACGAACACCAGCCCACTCGCGCCGCGGTCGATCCATAGGCGGGTCCGGCCGGGCAGTGGCAGCGCCATCATGGCCGCCGCCAGCACGGGAACGCCGATCAGGACAAAAGCGAGGATCATGCCCGCCTCATCAGCAGGGTGGCACCAGCCAGGCCCGGGATGATCGGCAGCAGGCAGACGAGCTGCATCACACCGTCCTGTGCCAACCCGGCCAAGGCTATGCCATTCTGCATGGCCAGCAGGCCGACCACCTGCATCGCCCTTTGGCGGTGCGCGGCGGTCAGCAGGATGCCGAGCAGCATGACCGCCAGCGGCACGCCGTCGGTATCCACACCCTGCGCGAGCAAGGCGAGACCACATCCCACCCCGACCACCGCCCAGGGCGCGACGCTCCGCCGCACCCCGCCAGCCGGCGGCCGCTGGCGCAAAACCATCGGCAGCAGCGCCGCATTGAGCAACAGCACCAGCAGCGCCCCCGGCCAGGCTCCCCTGAGCAGACCGGTCACAGCCACGGCCACCGCCTCCGCGGCCACCAGCGCCAGGGCGAAGCCATGCTGGCGGGCGCCGAGCAGAGCCAGAGCAAACGCCAATGCGAGGCCACCCTGCGCCGCGATCATGCTGGCCCCGCGCCGGCAAGGCTGAGCACCAGGGCCAGGCCGCCCAGCAGCGCCGCCACACCCAAAGCGCGCCGCGCGTCCGTGCGACCGACCAGAAGCCCAATCCCTGCCATGGCACCGGATGCCACGGTCAGGCGCACCACCCATGCCAGCAGCCCCAAGGCCCAAGCCAGCGGTCCCGCATCGGGCGGGGCGATGCCTGCCGGGACGGCGATCGTCGTGACCAGCGTGAACCAGACGACGCGACGCACATCGTCTGACAGATGCACCATCGCGAGGTCCCGGCCACTGAATGCCGCATCCAATGGCGGCGTTGCCACCGCGGCCCAGACCAGAATGGCCAGCGCGGCGATGGCCATTTCAATCGCTGCGCCGTTGACCAGGCCCCCATCCCGCTGCCCATCGATGATCGCGTCGAGATTGCCGGTTCCCGCCAGCGCGGACAGACCGAGCAGCACGAGCAGCAAGGCCGGTTCGGCGAGGAAGGCGATCCTACTGGCACGGATCGCCGCGACCCCGCCCTCCGCCGTCCCGGCATCCGTGGCCGCGAGGAGCAGGGCAAGCCGCGCCCAGACCAGCAGTCCGGCAATCGTCAAGGTATCCCCCAGCGGGGCCAGCGCCATGCCCAGGGTGAAACCCGGAGCCAGCATGGCCGTTACCAGGGTGACGGTCAGAACCAGCTGTGGCGCGTACCGGGTGACGACGGACGCATTCTCGGCGATTACGGGCTGCTTGCGCATCAGACGTGCAAGCTCCCACCAGGGCTGCAGCAGGGGCGGGCCATCGCGGCCCGCCAGACGATCCGCCAGGACCCGCGACAGACCGGCCAAGGTCGGCGCCGCCACCATCACGACCAGAAGGTGCAGGACCTGCGCGACGAATGCCATCAGGGTGCTCATGCGAGGCCGATCCAGGCCAGGACGGCCAGCACGGCCGCGGAGGCGCCGACCAGCGCCCAAAGCCGATCCAGCCGGGGCAGATGCATACGCAGCTTGGAGAGAGGGGGTCGGGTGAGAGGGGGTAGGAACCCGGCGGTGGCGACCTGGGTCAACGGCTCCCCGAATGGCAGCCATGCGGGCGGCGGCGCGAACCCGTCGTTCCAGATCGGGCTGACCCGCGGCGGCGGTCCCGGGCGGCGGCGTTGCAGAGCGAGCAGGCAACCCGCGACCACGCCCGCCACCGCGATCAACGGCACGCTGAGATAACCGGACCATCCGGTCGATGGGAACAGGCCAAGGCCGCTCGATCGCACACCCAGCCCGTCATGCGTCAGAAACCGAATCGCCGGTTCGGCCAGGACCAGGAGCGCCGCTCCCGGCATCAGGCCGGCAAGCCCGGACAGCGCCGCCAACACCAAAAACCCAGGGCGGGCCGGGGCAGCCATGTCAACCGCTCCGGCGGCCCTCGGCCCGCGCGGGCGGCCCAGGAAGGCGACGCCGATCAAACGCACCAGGGCGGTGCCGGCGAGCATGGACGAGACAGCGAGAGCCGTGGCGACGACGCCCAACCCGATGGCCATGCCCAAACCCGCCATGCGTGGGGCATCCAGCACGGCCTGAAACAACAGCCATATCCCGGCGAAGCCAATCCCGGCCGGCAATCCGGACCAACCGAGCAGAGCCGCGCCCATGCCCAGCGTCACGATCGGCATGGGATGGACCAGGCCCCCGAGCATAGCCAGCAGCCGGCTGCCCGCCCCTTGCCGCACGGCACCCGCGGCGAGATGGGCGAGAGTGCCGCACAACGCCTGCCCCAACGACAACAGCAGCACCGCGGCCAGACCCATCGACGTCAGGGTAGGCAGGTCGGACGCGCGCCCGAGCAAGGCAAAGCCGATCCCGATGGCCGCGAGTCCGGTTTGGCGGATGGTCATCGCGGCGAGGATGGAGTCGACCTGGACCGCCTGCGCCGCCGCGCGCCAGCCGCCGAGAACGGCCGACACCGCTCCCAGACCGAGAAACGGCCAGCACCACCACACCGGCGGTGCGGGACCCGCGAGGTCCAGCAAGACCCGCAGAAGGACATAGATCGACAAGGGTTGCATCGCACCCGACAGCAACGCCCCCGCCCGGGCTGGCGCGGCCTGGTGAGCGGGGATCACCCAGCCATGGAACGGCACCAGACCGGCCAGGGCGATCGGGCCAAAACAGGCCAGAAACAGGAACGGCGTGGGGTGCGGGCGGATCGCGGCGAAGGTTGCGCCACCACACAGGACGGCGGCGGCCAGAACCGTCAGCGCGGCCATTTGGCTGACCCCCAACTGCCACGCGCGGGCCCGGCCTGGCGTGCCCGTGGCCCAGATCGCCCTGCCTGACAAAGACAGTCCGATGGCCATCGTCACCGCGTCCGCGGCCAGTATCGTCAGCACCGATCCGGCGAGGCACAGCGCACTCCCGGCCAGAGTGGCGGGGGCGGCGTCGGGGGATTCGGTGGCCTCCGCCGCGACGGCAACGCAAGCGGTTCCAGACAGAAACAGCAGCAACAGGAAGAACCCGGACAAGGCATCGAGCGCGAGATGCAACGTCATACCGGGCGGGCCAACCGGCAACGCCAGGCTGGCCGGGCTTTGATCGAGGGTCAAAACCAGCAAGGCCAGAAGCGCGCCCCAGCCGCCCAACACGGCCCCAACAAAGCCGACGGCCTGGCGGGACGCCCGCGGCACGGCTGCCCCCACCGCGCCCAGCACCAGCAGGACGCAGACCATCGCCAGCAGCAGCGGCAGGATTGGGTCGCTCACGCTACAAGCCTAGCAGACGGCTGCCGGAGTCGGCTCGCGCGTTTTCCCCCCGAAGCAGAGCGCCGGTGGCGCCCCCGGCCTGGCTTATCAGGGCACCGATGGCGCCCCGGGCCTGGTTTGTCAGGGCGCTGTTGGCGCCCTGGGTAGGGTTTAGCGCTCGACCTCGTCGGAATCGGTTTCGACCTCGATGTCGGCACCGATCGCGTCCGCGTCGTCTTCCAGGTCGTCGGCGGCTTCCAGCACGCCTTCTTCCTCGGCGTCCTCGACGCCTTCGACCTCGACATCCACGTCATCGATGCCCGGCGCGGCGGCGGCCTTCTTCGCGCGCTTGTCCTCGGCCACATTGCCACCGGCGCGGCGCACCCGCGGCTGATCGAGCGGCTGTTCCGTCCCGCATTTGGGACAGACCGCGGGGGTCTTTGTCATATCGTAGAAGCGCTGGTTGCACGCGACGCAAACGCGCTTCAGTCCAAGTTCAGGTTTTGCCATGGCAGCAGGGGCCCTTTGTCTGAAGCGGGTAGAAAATCAGAAGCCGGCGCCCATGCCACCGCCGGGAGCGGCTGTCAAATGGAACCATCGCATGTTACGGGGCGGCGATACGCCCGAGGACCCCGCCCATGGATCATCCAACCGCCCGCCCCTACCGCTCCAGCCGCGCCGCCGCGGCCTTATCCGGCCATGTCGCCGTGCCCGGCGATAAGTCGATCAGCCATCGCGCGCTGATGTTCGGCGCCCTCGCCATCGGTGAAACCCGCATTACCGGCCTGCTGACCGGGGAAGACGTGTTGCGGACCGCCGGCGCCATGCGCGCGCTGGGCGCCGAGGTCACCCGCGACCCAGACGGCATCTGGCGCGTCGCCGGCCGCGGGATCGGTGGCCTGACCGAGCCCGCCGATGTGCTGGACATGGGCAACTCCGGCACCGCCGCGCGGCTGCTATGCGGGATTCTCGCCACACATCCCCTGTTCGCGGTCATGACCGGCGATGCCAGCCTGCGCAGCCGCCCGATGCGGCGGGTGACCGAGCCGCTGGCCGCGACCGGCGCCCGCTTCGCCACCCGTGCCGGCGGCCGCCTGCCCCTGGCGATCGAGGGCGCGGCCGACGCGCTGCCGTTGGACTACCGGGTGCCGGTCCCGTCCGCGCAGGTGAAATCGGCCGTGCTGCTGGCGGGGCTGAACGCACCCGGCATCACCCGGGTCGAGGAGCCGGAAGCCACCCGCGACCATAGCGAGAATATGCTCCGCCATTTCGGCGCCACCGTGAGCGTGGAAACCGCCGGCCATGGCCGCATCATCACCCTCGTCGGCCAGCCAGAGTTGCGCGCTGCCGACGTGGTCGTGCCGGGCGATCCCTCCTCGGCTGCCTTCCCGATGGTCGCGGCGCTGCTGGTGCCTGGCTCGCGCCTGACCATTCCCGCGGTCGGGCTGAACCCGCTGCGGACCGGCCTGTTCACCACGCTCCTGGAAATGGGCGCCGATATCGTCGTGCAAAACCACCGGCTGGAAGGTGGGGAGCCGGTCGGCGACCTGGTCGCCAGCCATGGCGCCCTGCGGGCGGTGGATGTGCCGCCCGAGCGCGCGCCGAGCATGATCGATGAATACCCCATCCTCGCCGTCGCCGCCGCTTTGGCGAACGGCACGACGCGGATGCGCGGGCTGAAGGAACTGCGCGTCAAGGAAAGCGACCGTCTCGCTGCCACCGCCGCGCTGTTGTCGGTCAATGGCGTGAAGGTGGAGATCGAGGGCGACGACCTGATCGTGCATGGCACCGGCGGTGCCCCGGCCGGCGGCGGCACCGTCGTCACCCACATGGATCACCGTATCGCGATGGCGGCCCTGGTCCTGGGGCTGGTCACGCAAGCGCCGGTCACGGCCGACGATGCCGGCTTCATCGAGACCAGTTTTCCGGATTTCATCGGCCTGATGAACGGCGTCGGCGCCTCGCTGGCCGCGGTCTGACCATGCCGATCGTCATCGCGATTGACGGGCCGGCGGCGGCGGGAAAGGGCACCTTGGCCCGGCGGCTGGCCGCCGAGCTGGGCCTGCCCTACCTTGATACCGGCTTGCTCTACCGCGCCGTCGGGCGGCGGGTTCTCGATGGCGGCGGCGACCCCAGGGATCCCGCGGCCGCCGAAGCGGCTGCCCGCGCGCTGGACCCGTCGGATTTGGCGCGGGACGATCTGCGAGGGCCGGAAGCCGACGCGGCATCCTCCGCCGTCGCCGCGATCCCCGGCGTGCGGTCGGCTTTGTTCGACTTCCAGCGGAACTTCGCCACCCTGGCCGGGGCAGTGCTGGACGGGCGCGACATCGGCACCGTGATCTTCCCGGACGCATCGGCCAAGCTCTTCGTCACAGCCAGCCCCTCCGAACGCGCCCGCCGGCGCTGGCTGGAATTGCGCGGCAAAGGCGCGGACGCAGAGGTCGCGACGGTGGAGCGGGAATTGCGGGACCGCGACGCCCGGGATGCGGCCCGCGCGACCGCGCCACTGCGGCCGGCGGAGGATGCGATTGAGATCGATACGTCGGATCTGGACGCCGAAGCGGCGTTCCAGGCGGCCTTGGCGGCGGTTCGGCGGCGATTGGGCTGATTTGCCTTGTTTTGATTGACCTGACCAACCACCCTGACCAGATAAATCTTCGTCTGATACGAAGCTTTTTTGGTTCTGTTAACCCCTCGTTAACCGGATGCCGCTATGACCGAGATCATGAACCTCTATGACGCCAAGGCGCATCTGTCCCATCTCGTCGACCGCGCCGCGGCCGGGGAAGATATTGTCATCACCCGGGCGGGAAAGCCGATCGTGCGGTTGGTGCCGGTGGAAGATGCGTTGCCGCGCCGGCCAGGGCTGTTGAAAGGTCCGGCGATCCCCGACACGTTGTTCGATCATCTGCCCGAGGATGAGCTGGCTGCCTGGGCATGAGGCTGCTGCTTGATACCCACGCGCTGGTCTGGCGGTGGAAGGATGATCCCCGCCTACCGGCGAAGGCCCGCGCGGCGATCACCGATCCCGTGAAAACCGTGTATGTCAGTGCGGTGTCGGCTTAGGAGATCGCGACCAAGCACCGGATCGGCAAATGGCAGGAGGCGGATCATCTGCTCGCCGAATACGCTTCGCTGGTGCGCCGATCCCGCTTCCATACGCTGGCGATCGATATGGAACACACATTACGCTCAGGCAGCTTGCCCGGCCCGCACCGGGACCCCTTCGACCGGATGTTGATCGCTCAGTCGGAGATTGAAGCGGTGCCCATCGTGACGGGGACGCGGTGTTCGCGGCTTATGGGGCGGATGTGATTTGGGGATAGCGTCCGGTGCGTTGGCGGCCTGCTGGGCGCTGTGCCATATTGGCCAGAATAGCCGACAAGAAGGTGTTCCATGGCAAAAGCGACGAATCCGGCTCCTCAGACCTTCATTCCGATGCAAGGCCGCTGGCAGTTCAAGGGCAATGCCGCGACCTATAAGGGAACCGACGAGCGCAAAGCCCAGGAAGGACTTTGCCTATGGCCTAGCAGGTTTCGGTCTGGGATCGCGCGGTTTCGCGTGACTATCGGTGGCTCGGACAAAGAGGCTGTCTCTTCGGCCATTGATCGTGACGTGGACGTGGCTGCCCGTTTCGTTATTGGATATAATATCGCGACCCAAAGCTACTGCTCGATTGGTTTAGGCGGTTACGGTGCCGCTTTCGCCGCGATGCAAGTTATTCCGGGCCAAGGTTGGCGCACGTTGCAGACGCGAGGGGCAGCCTCCCAACTTAGGTCGGGACATTCGTACGACTTGGTGGTCGAGGTGGCGGGTCAGCTCATATCGGCGACTGTGGATGGCGTTAAGGTGATCGAGACCGCATTGCCGGTTCCGCTGGTTGGCGACCAATCGGGCTTGTTCACATGGGGAACCGCGGAAATCACTTTCGAGGATTTCACGCTTGAGGACAGTCAACCCCAGGTGTTTGTCGTCATGCAATTCGGCGAGCCGTATGATTCGCTTTACCAGGAAGTCATACAGCCGGTCTCGGCGCGTCTCGGCTATCGAGCCTTTCGGGCCGACGATCTGTCCAGGCCTGGGGTGATCCTGCAGGACATCAGACGGGGCATTATCGAATCGGACGTAATCGTCGCCGAGATTACACCGGTGAATGCGAACGTGTTCTATGAGTTGGGATACGCGCATGCGCTCGAAAAGCCGACCATCCTGCTGGCGAGCAGAAAGACCGAGAAACTGCCGTTCGATATCAGCGGTTACCGCGTGGTGTTCTACGATGACACAATTGGCGGCAAACGCGAGATCGAGACGAATCTCCAAAAATATTTAGAGAGCATCCGGAAGGGACAAACGGGCGCATACGCCACCGCCGCGTGATTTCCGTCCGCCCAACCCTTGACTCTCGCCCGCCGGCGCGTATCTCTCCCTTCATCGTCAACCGGCCCGCGTCCATCGCGCGGGCAAGCCGTGTTTCCAGGACGTGAAACGCGCATATCACGGCACTTCCGGGGCCAGACCCGGACCTCCGTAACGGAAAATACACAACCCATGGCAGCATCCGCCACCGCCCGGGCCGCAGCGCCCGCGCAAGACCATTTCAATGGTGAAGATTTCGCGTCTCTGCTCGATGAGACGCTGGGCCGCGACACCGGTTTTGACGGCTCTGTCGTCACCGGCCGCATCGTGCGCCTGACCGACGACTATGCCGTCGTCGATGTTGGCCTGAAGTCCGAGGGCCGCGTTGCCCTCAAGGAATTCGGCCCGCCCGGTTCCGTTCCCGACATCAAGCCCGGCGATACCGTTGAGCTGTATGTTGAGCGCTATGAAGATCGTGACGGCTCGATCGTGCTGTCGCGTGAGAAGGCGCGTCGTGAAGAGGCCTGGACCAATCTGGAAAAGGCGTTCGAAGGTCAGCAGCGTGTCAACGGCACGATCTACGGCCGGGTCAAGGGCGGCTTCACCGTCGACCTCGGCGGCGCCGTGGCGTTCCTGCCAGGCAGCCAAGTGGACATCCGTCCGGTGCGCGACGTCGGCCCGCTGATGGGCATGCCGCAGCCGTTCCAGATCCTGAAGATGGACCGCGCCCGCGGCAACATCGTCGTGTCCCGCCGCGCGGTCCTCGAAGAGACCCGCGCCGAGCAGCGCAGCGAGCTGATTCAGGGCCTGAAGGAAGGCCAGATCCTCGACGGCGTGGTGAAGAACATCACCGACTACGGCGCGTTCGTCGATCTGGGCGGCGTCGATGGTCTGCTGCACGTCACCGATATCGCGTGGCGCCGCATCAACCATCCGTCCGAAGCCCTGACCATCGGCATGCCGGTGAAGGTGCAGGTGATCCGCTTCAACTCGGAAACCCAGCGCATCAGCCTGGGCATGAAGCAGCTCGAGTCCGATCCGTGGGAAGGCGTTGCCGCCAAGTACCCGCCGGGCGCGCGTTACTCCGGCCGTGTCACCAACATCACCGACTACGGCGCCTTCGTGGAGCTGGAAGCGGGGGTCGAGGGTCTCGTCCACGTGTCCGAGATGTCCTGGACCAAGAAGAACGTCCATCCGGGCAAGATCGTCGCCACTTCGCAGGAAGTGGACGTCATGGTGCTCGACGTCGACAGCTCCAAGCGCCGCATTTCGCTCGGCCTCAAGCAGGTTCAGCGCAATCCGTGGGAAGAGTTCCTCGAACTGCATCCGATCGGCACGGAAGTCGAAGGCGAGATCCGCAACATCACCGAATTCGGCCTGTTCATCGGCCTGTCCGCGGACATCGACGGCATGGTTCACATGTCCGACCTGTCCTGGGACGAAGCCGGCGAAGCGGCGATGGTCGGTTATGAAAAGGCCCAGATCGTCAAGGCGAAGGTGCTCGACGTCGATGTTGAGAAAGAGCGTATCAGCCTGGGCATCAAGCAGCTGCGTGATGATCCGGCCGCGACGGTCCTCGGCTCCGTCCACAAGGGCGATGTCGTGACCTGCGTGGTGTCGGCCATCCAGGCGAACGGCATCGAAGTGAAGGTGAACGACGTTCTGACCGGCTTCATCCGCCGGGCCGAGCTGGCGCGCGACAAGGGCGATCAGCGCCCCGAACGCTTCGCCGTCGGCGAGAAGGTCGATGCCAAGATCACGGCGGTGGACCGGGCTGCGCGCAAGCTCACGCTCACCATCAAGGGCAAGGAAGTCGAGGAAGAGAAGCAGGCGATGCAGGAATTCGGTTCGTCCGACTCCGGCGCTTCGCTCGGCGACATCCTGGGCGCGGCGATCCGTCGCCGCAACATGGCGCAGGACGGCGGTTAAGGGATCGAGGGACCCATGTCCCTCGAAACCGACCTTCTATTGGACAGGCGGCGTCTCAAGCGCCGCCTTGTCTTTTGGCGGAGCCTGGCGGTCCTGGCGATGACCGTCGCGCTGACGATCCTGACGCGCGGCACCGGCTTTTCGGTGGGTGGAGCCCATGTGGCCCGCCTCACCGTCGCCGGGATGATCACCGAAGACCGCAAGCTGACGGAAGCCATCGACAAACTGGCCGATGATGCATCGGTCAAAGCCCTGATTGTCGCCGTCAACAGCCCCGGCGGCACAGTGTCCGGGGGCGAGAGCCTGCATAACGCGATCCGCCGGGTCGCCGCCAGGAAGCCGGTGGTGACCGTGATGGGCGGTCTGGCCGCCTCCGCCGGCTACATGGTGTCCGTGCCCGCACATCGTATTTTCGCGCGCGAATCCACGATCACGTGCTCCATCGGCGTGCTGCTGGAAACCGGCGAAGCCTCCGCCCTGATGGACAAGATCGGCCTGAGCGCGGAAGCCATCATCTCCGGTCCGCTGAAGGACCAACCCAGCCTGACCCACAAGCTGTCGCCGGAAGGGCGGGAGGTTTTGCACGGCCTGGTCATGGACATGTTCGACCAGTTCGTTGCACTCGTCGCGGCCGGGCGCCACATGCCGGCCGAAACCGTGCGCCAGATCGGCGACGGGCATGCCTGTACCGGGCGGCAGGCGTTGGCCCTCGGCCTGATCGATCAAATCGGGGAGGAGCACGACGCTCGCCTCTGGCTCGCCAGCACGAAGGCCGTGTCCGCGGACCTGCCCGTTGAAGACGTGTCCACAACGAGCCTCGCGGCCCGCACATTTGCCGGCAGCCTGGGGCCGATGTTCGATGGGCTCTGGAAAGTGCTTGTTTCCCAAAGTGTTAAAATTGACGGCGGGCTGGCAATCTGGCAGCCTGGAAGTCATTAATCGGAAGGGGCCGTGTCGTGACAAAGTCCGAACTGATCGCCGGGCTGGCGGCTGATAACCCGCATCTGCGCGGGGCTGACGTCGAAGTCATCGTCGCCACCATCTTCGACCAGATCACCGAGGCTTTGGCCCGCGGTGAGCGGGTGGAACTCCGCGGTTTCGGCGCCTTCACCACCAAGCACCGCGACGCCCGCACCGGCCGCAACCCCCGCACCGGGGAGGCCGTTCCGGTCGATGAGAAGTCCGTACCGTTCTTCAAAGCCGGGAAAGAACTGCGCGAGCGGGTCAACGCCGGCAAGTCCCCGCGCAGCCGCGCGCGCGGCTAACAACGTCCGTCACCACGATGATGCGCGTCATCCGCCTTCTGATCACTCTGCCGATCTTGTTGGTGCTGGTGCTGTTCGCCCTGTCGAACCGGGCGCCGGTGCGCTTGTCGTTGTGGCCGACGGATTTCGACCTCACGTTACCGCTGGCGCTCGCGATTCTCGGCGCCGCTGCCCTTGCCTTCCTGGCTGGCGGGCTCCTGGTCTGGGTCTCGGTGCTCACGCAGCGCCGCCGCGCCCGCAGGGCCGAAGACACTGTGCGTCTGCTGGAAGATCAGGTGCGCGACCTGAAGGCGCGGCTTGCACCGCCGCTGTCCGGACATCAGGCGCTTCCCCCTCCCGCCGCGTGAGACCTTCATGTCCAGCCGTCTGATCGTTGCCCTCGACACCACCGACATCACCCGCGCCGCGACCTGGGCAGCGGCCGCCGCGCCGCATGTCGGATTGTTCAAACTGGGGCTTGAGTTCTTCCTGGCCAATGGCGCCGCCGGGGTGCGCGCCATCCAGGGACGGCCGGTGTTTCTGGATCTGAAACTGCACGACATCCCCAACACCGTCGCGGGCGGGGTGCGTGCGGTGCTGGATGTGCGACCCAGGATGCTGACCATCCATGCCTCCGGTGGTGCTGCGATGATCGAGGCCGCGCGCCGGGCCGCCGAAACGGCGGGGGCGGAGCGGCCCATGATTTTGGCCGTGACGGTACTGACCAGCCTTGACGCGGCGGCGCTCGCCGCGACCGGCGTCGCGGACGCACCGGCGCAGCAGGTCCTGCGCCTGGCGCGGCTGGCCCTCGCGTCGGGAGCGGACGCGCTGGTGTGCAGCCCGCAGGAAGTCGCGATGCTCCGGGCCGCTCTGGGGCCGGACGCCCGCTTCATCGTGCCTGGCATCCGCCCGGCCGGCGCGGCGGCGGACGATCAGGCCCGCACCATGACCCCGGCGCAGGCCGTGGCGGCCGGGGCGGACTGGATTGTCGTGGGCCGCCCGATTACCGGCGCCGCAGACCCCGGGACGGCCGCCGCGGCCATCGCCGCGTCCATCGGATGATCCAGCGGATGATCCGGGTCAAGATTTGCGGCATCAACGATCCGGCGGCCTTCGACACGGTGGTCGAGGCAGGTGCCGACTGGGTTGGATTCGTGTTCTTCCCCCCCTCCCCGCGCGCTGTCACGCCAGCAGCGGCGGCAGCGCTATCCGCGCGCCACCCCGGCGGGCCGTTGCGGGTCGGGCTGTTTGTTGATCCCGAGGCGGACCAGATCGCGGCCGCGCTGGATGGGCTGCATCTGGATATCCTGCAGCTTTATGGCCGCATTCCAGATATCAACGGTCTGCGTGCCCGATTCGCCAAGCCCATCTGGCGCGCGGTCGGCATCGATCGGACGGCCGATCTGCCCGCGGACAATCGCGGTGCGGACGTCCTGCTGCTGGAGGCCAAGCCGCCGGCCGACGCAACCCGGCCCGGGGGCAATGCGGCCCGCTTCGACTGGTCGCTGCTGCGCGGCTGGTCTGCGCCAGCCCCCTGGGTTTTGGCCGGCGGGCTGACCCCGGACAATGTCGCGGATGCCATCCGGGAGACGGGGGCGACCGCGGTGGATGTGTCGTCCGGGGTCGAAAGCCAACGAGGCGTGAAGGATCCCGCGCGTATTCGGGCATTTATCGCCAACGCGCGCCGGGGGTAGGTGTCGTGCCTACCCCTTCTTCCCCTTGACCGCATCCAGCTCCGCCCGCAGGCGTTCGATCTCGGCCCGCAGCACCGCGGTTTCATTCGCCGGTGCCTCCTCCGGCTTGGTGGTAGCGCGCGGGAAGGGATTGAACATGGTCATCGCCCGTTCCATCATCGCGACGTTCTGACGGCTGACCTCCTCCAGATTGCCGAACGGGAACAGGCCGGTCATGGAACCCATGGTCTTCTGCATGCTGGCCGCAACCTGTTCCTGCTGTTCGGCGAAGGCCGACATGGCACGGTCCAGATAGGGCGGCACGAGACCCTGCATCGAGCCGCCGTAAAAGCCGATCAACTGGCGCAGGAAAGCGGTTGGCAGCAGATTCTGGCCTTTGCCCTCTTCTTCCACGATGATCTGGGTCAGCACGCTGCGCGTGATGTCGTCGCCACTTTTGGCATCGTAGACGACGAAGTCCCGACCCTCCCGCACCATGTCCGCGAGGTTATCGAGGGTGATGTAGCAGGAGCTTTCCGTATTGTACAATCGACGGTTAGCATATTTCTTGACGACGACTGGCGGCACGTCAGCGGGCTTTTTGGCCTGCTCGATCTGGGCGGGGTCGGACATGCATCCCTCGCATATTGCGTTGTCCCTAACATGCGGCGGATTTCGCACCTGCGAAAGCCCCTTTCATCGGTTTACCATTCCGCCCGCCGTGATAGGCCCTTATGCTCGTTCGGTATGGAGCGTGGATGAGGCATGACCGACCCCGGGAAGCTGGCCCGCGACTGGATCACGCTATGGCAGAGCGAATGGGCCGCGATGGCCGTGGACCGGGAAGCGCAGGAGACCTGGCAGGCCCTTATCGGCCAATGGGCCCGCGCGGCTGCCGCCATGATTCCGGCCGATGACGGATCGTCCGGACATGCCAGCGCCCCTGCAACGCCGCGGCCCGCGCCCGCTGCTGCTGCATCTGACGCTCGGGATGCTGAAATCGCGCGGCTTGGACGGCTTGTGGAACAACTCGAAGCCAGACTCGCCGAACTGGAACGCGGCGGAGGCGATCGAGGCAGCCGTCCACGCCGCTCTCCACGCCGCGCAGGGCAGCGACGCAAGCCAGGCGCCGCCCCAGTCTGACGCCGACCTGATCGCGGGGATCGCGGCCTATCGGCGCCATCCCTGGCGGCGGGACCTGCCTGAACCGCCGCACATCTGGGCCGAGGGCGGCAGCCGCCTGCTGGATTATGGCCTCGGGCCGGCCGATGGGCCGGTGATGCTGTTCGTGCCCAGCCTGATCAATCGCGCTTACGTGCTGGATCTCATGCCGAAGCATTCGATGCTCCGCTGGTTCGCCAGCCATGGGGTGCGGCCGCTGCTGCTGGACTGGGGCTGGCCCGGGGCCATCGAGCGCGGGTTCAACCTCACCGATTATGTCGCGGGGAGGCTGGAACGGGCCATCGCCGCGGTTGGTCGACCGGTGGTGCTTGTGGGCTATTGCATGGGCGGCAATCTGGCTGTCGCGGCGGCGGAGCGGCGGCCGGATCTGGTATCGGCCCTCGCCCTGCTGGCCACGCCATGGGATTTTCATGCCCCCGATGCCGGCCGCGCCCGGTCCGTCGCCGCCTGCCTGCCGTTGCTGGAGCCGGCGCTGGCCTTCAACGGCACCATGCCGATCGATGCGTTGCAGACGCTGTTTACCTGGTTGGACCCGTTTGGGGTTGGGGACAAATATCGCGCGTTTGGCGGATGGGACCCCGATAGCGCCCGCGCGGCGCTGTTCGTGGCGACCGAGGATTGGTTGAACGACGGCGTGCCGCTGGTTGCTGGCGTGGCGCGTGCTTGCCTGGGTGATTGGTATGGCGGCAATGACCCCGTCCACGGGCGATGGCGTATCGCCGGACTGCCGGTGAACCCGGCGACCCTGCGGCTGCCGGTTTTCGTCGCCGCACCGGGACGTGATCGCATCGTGCCCCCGGCCTCTGCCCGGCCCTTGGCGTCCGCGATCCCGGGGGCGGTGTTGCATGAACCAGCCGCGGGCCATGTCGGAATGGTCAGCGGCGCCCGGGCGGAGCCGGTGCTGTGGCAACCGTTGCTGTCATGGGCACGGTCTTTGGCGTTGTAATCACCGGCGCCACTATCCGCCTTTCGCGGTTGCACAATCGGCGGTAAACAACGGCTTGTGGTGGGATGGCCCCGCCCTTCGGAGAATTGGACATGGAGGACATCGTCATCGTCTCCGCCGCCCGCACCCCCGTGGGCAGCTTCAGCGGCGCACTCAGCAGCCTGTCAGCACAAGCCTTGGGGGCCGTCGCCCTCACCGCCGCGTTCACTCGCGCGGGCATCGAAGCCGGCGATGTGGATGAGGTCATTCTCGGCCACGTCCTGTCCGCGGGCGAAGGCCAGAACCCGGCCCGCCAGGCCGCGCGGTTCGCGGGCCTGCCGGATGCGAAGACCGCGTTTGGCATCAATCAGGTGTGCGGCTCAGGCCTGCGCGCGGTCGCGCTCGCCGCGCAGCAGATCCGCACCGGCGAAAGCGCCATCGTCGCCGCCGGCGGGATGGAAAGCATGAGCCTCTCCCGCCACGCCGCGCATCTGCGCAATGGCACCAAAATGGGTGGGCTGGAATTCGTCGATACCATGCTCAAGGATGGGCTGTGGGATGCGTTCCACGGCTACCACATGGGAAACACGGCCGAGAATGTGGCCAACAAGTATCAGATCAGCCGCGAACAACAGGACGCCTTCGCCCTGGCTTCCCAGCAGAAGGCCTCGGCCGCGCAGAAAGCCGGCCGCTTCGCCGACGAAATCGCGCCGGTCACCGTCAAGGGCCGCAAAGGCGATGTGATCGTCAGCGACGACGAATACATCCGCCATGATTCCAGCGCGGAGACCATGGCCCGCCTGCGCCCCGCCTTCACCAAGGATGGCACGGTCACGGCCGGCAACGCGTCCGGCATCAATGACGGCGCCGCGGCGCTGGTGCTGATGAGCGGCGCGGAAGCCGCCCGCCGCGGGCTGACTCCACTGGCGCGCATCGCGTCCTTCGCCACCGCGGGCGTTGACCCGTCGGTCATGGGGACGGGACCGATCCCGGCGACGCGCAAGGCGCTGGAGCGGGCGGGATGGAAGGCGGACGACCTGGACCTGATGGAAGCCAATGAGGCCTTCGCCGCACAGGCCCTGGCCGTGAACAAGGACCTCGGCTGGGACACATCCAAAGTCAACGTCAACGGCGGCGCCATCGCCATCGGCCATCCGATCGGCGCCTCAGGCGCGCGGGTGCTGGTGACCTTGTTGCACGAGATGGGCAAGCGGGACGCGAAGAAGGGTCTGGCCACCCTGTGCATTGGTGGCGGCATGGGCGTCGCCATGTGCGTTGAACGCTGATTAGTCGCGGAGGAATCATCTTATGGCACGTATCGCACTGGTAACCGGCGGCACACGCGGGATCGGGGAAGCCATCAGCCTGGCGCTGAAGGCGCAGGGCCGCACCGTCATCGCCAACTACGCCGGCAACGACGCCGCGGCGGCCGAGTTCAAGGCCAGGCACGGCATCGACGTCTTCAAGTTCGACGTCAGCAAGTACGAAGCCTGCGCGGAAGCCCTGGCGCAGATCAAGACAGAGTTCGGCCCGGTCGAGATTCTGGTCAACAACGCCGGCATCACCCGCGACGCCACCATGGGCCGGTTGACCCGGGACATGTGGGATGCGGTGATCGATACCAACCTCGGGTCCTGCTACAACATGTGCAAGCTGACCTTCGATGACATGCGCGCGTCGAAATTCGGGCGCGTGGTCAACGTGGGTTCCATCAACGGCCAGGCCGGGCAATATGGGCAGGTGAACTACGCGGCGTCCAAGTCCGGTATTCACGGCTTTACCAAGGCCCTGGCGCAGGAAGGTGCCCGCTTCGGCATCACCGTCAACGCCATCGCCCCGGGTTATGTGGATACAGAGATGGTGCGCGCGGTACCGGGTGAGGTGCTGCGCAAGATCATTGCCAAAGTCCCCATCGGGCGCCTGGGCCATGCATCCGACATCGCGCGCGGCGTAGCGTTCCTGACGGCCGACGACGCGGATTTCATCACCGGCTCGACGCTGTCCATCAATGGCGGGCAGCACATGTACTAAGCGACTTCCGGGGGCGGCGATCATCCGCTGCCCCCGGCGGTACACAACGGGATGTCCATCGCCGCTGGCTTGGTGATCGACGCCAGCCAGCGGACGAGTCCGTTGTCGGTATGTTTGGCCGCGCCGGGGTCCACGACCTCGATCATTTGCATCATGCCTTTGTCTTCATGTTTCAGCACGTGGCAGTGATACATGAAGATGCCGACAATATTGGGCTGCGTGAATGGCAGCCGCACCGTGATCTCCCCGTGTTCGGGCACCCGCACTGTATCGAGCAGTCCGCCGAAGGGGATCGGTTTTCCGTTCACCGCCATTACCTGAAACGACAACTGGTGAATGTGAAAGGCGTGCATGTCGTCGCTGTCGTTACGGATCGTCCAATCCTCGACATCACCGAGGTTGACCCTGGTATCCATGCGGCCTGCGTCGAACTGGCGGCCATTGATGTAGTACTGCTCCGCGTCCTTAGACTGGGAGAAGATGAAGGTGCGATAGCCCGTGACTTTCGCCCCACTGAGGTCCGCCACGGCGGGTAACGTCGCTTCGGCACTGATCGCCGGCGTACCTTCGACAACCAGGTGCCCCATGATCCGATTGCGCGACAGCGTTGGTCCTTTGCCGGTCAATACATTCCGGGTCGCGAATTTGTAGTCGCCGGGTTCCCCGGCCGTCACCAGAACCTCCACGCGCGCGGCCGGGCCGATATCCAGCACCTCCGCTTCCATCGCTGTCGGGATCGCAGCACCATCGCGGCCTACGATGGTGAAGTGATGGCCTTCCAGCGACAAATGCACGGTCTGGTTGGCGTCGTGGTTGGTCAGGTGCCACAGAACCGTTTCATGGGGCCGCAAGGTTTCGTTGACGGTGATGGCGCCGTTGATCGTCTGCACCACGCCGTGCCACTCATCGGCGATGATCGGGTCTGCGCTGTCCTCAATCTCGATCGATTTGAGGGAAAACAGCCGCTCATTGATGCCCGCGAGGCCGGGCACACCGTCCGTAAAGCCCTCCACGATCAATGCCCCGCTGAGGCCGCGGCCGACTTGCTTTTCCGCCAGGCCGTGAAGGTGCGCGTGGTACCAATAGGCACCGGCAGGCTGGTAGGAGGGGATTTTTATCTCGTAGTCGAAGTCCTGTCCGGGGGGAACCGAGATGTGGACATTGTCACTGTTCCCTCTGGGGGAGGTCTGGATTCCATGAAAATGGAGATTGGTGGGTTCCGTGAGCCGATTTTCTAACCGGATCCGCATGGTATCGCCCGGCCGGACACGCAGGACCGGCCCGGCGAAACTGCCATTATAGACGATCGTATCGACCTCCACCCCGCCGAAGTGGGATTTCGCCGCCTGTGCTGTCAGCGTGGCCGACAGCACACCGTCATGGGACACGATCTCCGGCATATCGCTGAGCGCCGGGAGCGGCCGATAGGGAGGCGCGGCCACCGCAAGACCGAGGCCGGCGATGATCGCGCCGCAGGCGATCCAGGGCATGCGCATCACGCCGCCCTTTGCTGCGCAGCGACCGGGGCGAGACGCTCCAGCCAACGGCACCAGGCTGTCTCGGCCGACTCTGATAGGGTGAGACGGACCCGGAGGAGGTGCCCATCATGGGACATCGTGGTGAACGGCATCGGATCGATGCCCTGAAGCCGCAACATGCCAGATTCGCCTTCCTTGAATGGGGTTTGCGTTTGGCAGAACAGCGCGGCGCCAAACCTTGAGAGATTGCGGGTTTCGGCCCTGCGTCCGGCCCCCGATGCGGTTGTCAGTTCGCAGGGCAGATGGCACTCGATGCGCGCATTCTCCCGCCGGTTCACGTGGGGTGCGGCGCTGCGTATCACCCGCACAACCACACGCTGGAGCTGCTGCACGTGATCGTTGACCCGGTTGGACGCACCGCTGACTTGCGTCGCCACGGCGCCGGCACTGCGCGCGATGTCATGGACATCCCCGATCTCATGCGCCACCCGCCGGGTCGCGCCGGCGAGATCGTTCAGCTTGCCGGCAATTTCCTGTGTCGCGAGGTCCTGCCGCTCAACCTCCGCGGCAACGACACGAGCGACATCCTCCGCTTCCAGTAACGTTTCGCCCACATCGCTGACGGCCCGCATCGTGGTTTCCACGAGGCTTTGAATCTCCCGCAGGATGGCCGCGATATCGGTGGTGGAGCGAGCGGTTTGCGCCGCCAGGGTCTTGACCTCATTGGCAACGACGGCGAAGCCCTTGCCCGCTTCACCCGCCCGGGCCGCTTCGATCGTGGCGTTCAAAGCGAGCAAATTGGTCTGACGTGCGATCGAACCGATGATCTCGGCGGCGTCGGCGATCCGTCGTGCGGCGGTCGCCAGGCGATTGACGGACTTCGACGCCTCATCCCCGGCGTCAACCGCCCGTCGGGTGATGGTGCTGGATCGGGTCACACTGTCCGCGATCGTACGCATGGCCTCGGCGATCCGTTCGGCGACGTTGACTGTCGTTTCGCTGGCGTCAAGCGTCTGGACCGCCTGGAGCCGCAGCTGGTCCGAGGTCTGCAGCAGGCGCTCGACCTCATGGCTTAACCCCCTGGCCTGCCCGGCCATGTCAGCCATCTGCTCACCGGCCAGGGTCACAGCCTCCCCGACTTCGTACTCAACCCGATCCGCCATCGCACGCAGGCCCTCCCCCAATCGGGCCTGGGCGGTGGCTTCGTTGTCGCGGTCCAGCGCCCGCATGGTTTCGATTTTGGATAGGTTATCGGCGATTGCCCGCTGCATCGCATCGAGCGCCCGCAACAACTGCGCGGCTTCATCCCGGCCTTTGACGTGGAAGACGTTGTCGAGCCGTCCCTCTGCGATCGCGGTCGCGATCGCCACGGCACGGCGCAAGGGTGGGACCACTGATCGCCAGAGTATTGCGCCAATGACAGCGACAATACCGATGACCGCGAAGCCGATCGACTGCAGCCCGGACCGGCTTTCTTCGCCCATTGTCTGGGCACCGTCACGGGCCGCCAAACCATCGGCATCGAAACGCTTGACCGCCTTGCCAAGTGCCAGGTCGATGTCGGCCATTTGCTCGGGTGACGGGATGCTGCCCTGCAACGCGCGGATTTTGCCGCGAACAGCAGCCGTGGCGGTGCGGGCGCGTTCGCTGGTTGCCCGCTCTGCAGCCACATTGAGGAAATCTAAAATCTTATCCAGCCGGTCGGCGTTCGCCGCCGGGTTACCCGCGTAACGCAGGAAATCCGCCTGCGCTTTGCCGATATGACTGACGCCCACGACGGTGCTGTCGTAGATGCGTACCGCGAGTGCGGCCAGATTCCCCGGTAATTGCCAGGCGAATAGCCCGCCACCGGCCGGTGCCAGGGTCATGATCAGGCAGGCTGCCAATAACTTTGCTTTCAAGGACATGGCAGGAGCCTATTTTACCGCGATCGTCATCTTCATTGTGGGATGAATACTGCACCGGATCATGAATTTTCCCGATTTGTCGAACATTTGCTCGATAGCTTCTCCCGGTTTCTGCAAACCTTTGTCGGTGGTGCCATCTTCCTCATCGATGACATTGATATTATGTGTCACATCGTCATGATTAATGAACCGCACATTTTCGCCCTTGCCTACAGCCAGCGTGGACTGACTGAATTTTTGCCCGACCTGATCGATCTCTGTCGCAGCAGCGAAACAGAAGCCACCGGCCAAGGTGATGGCCGGAAGCACTGTCAGCCAAATTGAGATTTTCATGCCATAGACTCCTTGTCGTTTGTTATCAGAAATGCAATGCGGTCCAGAGACTGAGGAACAGCGCATTGTTGTCGCCGGCGCGATTGCTGCTGCCGTTGAACTGCGTGTAGGCTACGCATTGCGCAGCCAACCGGAGGTTGATCCAGGGCCAGGGTGAATCAGGCTTTCCCCAGGGTACGAACGCTATTTCTCCGACGAATCCGGCGCTGTTCGGTACCCCCGACGGGATCCCGAAATAGGCCGGGTCTGCTGAGCCGGACGTCTGAAAATACTGCACCGATGGCGTCCACGTGGCGGCGATACTGTACGAGATGTCCGCCCGCAACGTGTCCAGATTGCCACTGCGATTGGTGCCACTCAGGATGTTGCTCGCCCACAGGCGCCGCTCTTCGTGGATCCATGTCGCGTGGGCCGATATCACCGTGCTCACCACGCTTTTTGGATCAGCGTTCCATTGATAATTCGTGTCGAACGCGATGTCGGTGAAATGATCGCTGCGTCCCGCGCTGCCATCCCCGGACGGATACAGGCTGGCATCCAGGCCATAAGTGCCAAGCTGGAAGTCATGCTGCCCCCCGCCAAACGAGCGGGCCATGGCGAGCCGCCAATACGGCACCGGACCAACGATCGTATCGCTGCCTGACACAGGGACCGCCCCGAGCGCGTTGCGCGTGTCACGGCTAAGGCCCCCGTAAAGCGTGGCCTCCGCGTAAATCATGTCATTCCACAGCAGGTACGCACCGCCACCGCCGACCGATTGCGCAAGGCGGCCGTCGATCAGGGCCGACGCGACGGGGGACGGCGCCAGGCCGCTGGCATTGTAGGGAAATCCCCATATCGGCGTCGCATTCCACAAATCCTGCACCGTGGGCGCATTGTTGGCCGTCAAACCCCAAACCAGGTCCTGACCAGCCAGCGACCCATCAGCCGCATAGCGCAGATCGGCATTGTTCAACTTCACGACCCGCGCGATGCCGTCGTAGTTCAGTTCGATGAAGGCGCCGACCTTGGACGCCAGGCGGCCGGCCAGGTAAACTGAGGCCTGATCGAAGGCCGGATTGTCCTTGCCCGCGAACCATCGCGCCGCCCCACCCGGCTGATCCACGGCTGTGTGCGTAAAAGACACTTGCTTGGTCACGGCAATGGGCAGGCCATGCGACCGCCCGTCCGCAGCGGTGTAGCCATAGAGCTTGAAGTCCCGGCCGAACGGCTTGAGCTGCGGACCGAAGGCACCGACATGGCAGGCCGCGCAGGGCTGGCCCGTCTGTTCCGCGAAACTGGGTACCGCCGCGGCCGGGCGCACAGCCATAAGCAGCACGAGTATCCCGACGATCCAGCGACATCCCATCATCCACACCTCCAGCCGGGCTCACCCGCCGAAGGACAATGTGAAGAAGAGAGATGAATAAACCGTTAACAGAACCGGTATTTTCAAAATTTTTTGCTGCGCTTGCCAACCAGACCACCCCGACTACAATTCGCGCCATCCAAGGAGTGAAGGCGATGTCCATCACGGTCACACAACTGCACCCGCTGTTCGTCGGTGAAATCGGGAACATCGATCTGCGTCAGCCCCTCGACCCGGACACGACAGCGGCGCTGAGCGCAGCGATCAACCAGCATGGGGTGCTGGTATTCCATGACCAGCCCATCGATGACGCCCAACAGCAGGCATTCAGCCGCAACTTCGGGGAACTGGAAACCACCGTTCGGGCCTATCGCGCCGACTTCGTACCGCGGCTCGACATTCACATGGCTGATATCTCCAACCTCGATGAAAACAACCGCGTGCTGCCCCCCAATGATCGGCGGCGGCTGAACGCGCTGGGGAACCGGCTCTGGCACTCCGACAGCAGCTTCAAGAGAGTGCCCGCCCGCTTTTCACTGCTGTCGGCCCGAACCATCCCGAATGAGGGAGGTGAAACCCAGTTCGCCGACATGCGCGCCGCCTGGGACGCCCTGCCCGACAAGATGAAGGCCCGGGTAGAGGGTATGATCTGCGAGCACACCCAGCTCTTTTCACGTGCCAGGATTGGTTTCACCGATTGGGCGCCAGAGGAACGCGCCAAAATGGCCCCGGTGCCGCAGCTCCTCGTCCGCACGCATCCCGGTTCGGGACGAAAGTCTTTGTACCTGTCGTCGCATGCCGGTCGTATTCAGGGGATGGAAGAGCCGGAAGCACGCATGCTTCTGCTCGACCTCAACGAATTCGCGACCCAGCCACAGTTCGTCTACACGCACACATGGCGTGTCGGCGATCTCGTGATGTGGGACAACCGCTGCACCATGCACCGCGCCCGCGAATATGACGAGTCGCAGGTGCGCGACATGCACCGCACGACCGTGTCAGACGGAAAACCGACCGTCGCCGCGGATCGGGCGGCCTGACGGGGCACCGCCGCCCTATCGCACCGTCACCACCATTTTCATCCGTGGATGGATGCTGCAGCGAACCTTGAAGCGGCCGGCTTTGTCGAACAGATGCTGGATGGTCTGCCCGGGCTTCTGGAGGCCCTTGTCGGTCTGATTGTCGTCCTGGTCGAAAACGCTCACATTATGCGTGACGTCGTCGAAATTCAGAAACCAGACGGTATCTCCGGGGGCGATCAGGATGGCGCTTTGGGTAAACCTCTGGCCGACCTGGTCGATGGTGGTTGTCGCGGCATAGGCCAGATCCGCGACGGCGATCGCGAAAGCGGCG
>CAIXEA010000028.1 GCA_903918315.1 uncultured Acetobacteraceae bacterium
GGCCCGGCTTGTCCGGGCCACCGCCGCCCGCACCATGCCGCGATCGGTAGCCCGGACAAGCCGGGCCATGACGGTGTAGAGCAGCGCGAGCAAAAATCGTTCCCGCGATGTGTGAATCCAGTAGGGACATGCCGCGCCATGACGGTTGGAGCAGGGCGTTACCGGTCCAGCCAGAGGTCCTCGAACCGGTAACCGTTGTAGGAACTGTTCACCATCGGCGTGAAGCCATGCACCTCCGGCTGCCAGCAGGTGCCGCCGCGCATGTGCAGGATGATCGGCCGCGCCACATCGTCCTGAATGCGGCGGTCGATGTCCCAGACCAGCTTCTTGCGCTTCTCGAGATCGACTTCCTGGGACTGCTGATCGAACAGCTTCTCCAGCTCCGGGTTGCAATATTCGGAGTAGTTGCGTTCCGACTTGCAGGCGAAGTTCTCGTAGAAGGCCTGATCCGGGTCATCCAGCGCGTTGCCGGTCAGGTTCAGACCCACCGCATAGTCCTTGCGCGCGACCTTGGAGAACCAGAGGCTGGTGTCCACCGGCTCCAGCTCGCCCTCGATATGGATCTCCTTGAGGTGGTCGATCAGGATCACCGCGGGATCGCGATAGGCCGGGATGTTGCGGGTCGAGACCTTCACATGCAGGCGGTTGTTCGGGCCGTAGCCCAGCTTTTCCATGATCGCCCGGCCCTCGGCGCGATTCTTGGCGATGTCGGGATTGTAGCCCACCATCTCCCGCATCATGGAATCGGGCATGCCCCAGACGCCGTTGGGCGGCGGCAGCAGGGAGCCGCCGATATCGGCCTGCCCCTCGAACAGAATGTCGATGAAGGCCTTGCGGTCGATCGCCAGGGCCATCGCCTTGCGGACTTCGGGATTGTCGAAAGGCGGCTTCTCCCGATTGACGATCAGGTTCTCATTCACGTTCATCGGGCCGAAATGGCAGACGGCCTTGGGCGCCTGGGATTTGATGTCGCGCAGCAGCGGCGGCGTGACCTCGGTCGGGAAGGTCATGTCCAGCTTGCCCGCCATGAACGCCAGCATCGCCGTCGAGCGGTTGGTGATGATCGGCATCTCGATACCGTCCAGATAGGGGCGGCCCGGCTTCCAGTAATTGGGGTTCTTCACCAGGCGGATCATCTCATTCTGCTTGAACTCGGCCAGCATGAACGGGCCCGTGCCGATGGGCTTGGTGCGCATCTCCGCCGGGGTGACGTGGCAGGGGTACATCGCCGAATAGCCCGAGGCCAGCATCGCCAGCAAAGACGGTTGCGGGCGGCTGAGGCGCATCGTCACCTCCAGCGGGCCATTGATCACGACATCGGTGACGTTTTGGTACCAAAGCTTGCGCGGGTTCTTGCGGAACTTCGCGGCGCCCTTTTCCTGGATCATGTCCATCGTGCATTTGACGTCGGCGGCGGTGAAGGGCTTGCCATCGTGCCATTTCACGCCATCGCGCAGCTTGAAGGTCAGCGCGAGGTGATCCGCGCTCCAGGCCCATTCGGTCGCGAGGTCCGCCACGATCGAGGCATCGGTGTTCTGCTTCTCGTCTTGCTTGTAGACGACCAGGTTGTTGAACACCGACATGAACGGGATCGTGGTCGAATAGGTCGCTTCCTCATGCACGGACGCCGAGGCCGGGCTGTCGCGCTGATAGATATGCATCGTGCCGCCGGTTTTCGGCTGCTGTGCGAGCGCGGCGGTCGATATCAAGGCGACCGCGGCCGCCAGGAGAGGACGTGCGAAGGTGAACGGCATTGCGCCGGTGCTCCCGGTTCGATGGGGGTTTTGCCCGGCATGCCGGGCCTATCGGCGCGTCTTAGCGGAAACCCCGGCGGGAGGGAACGATCCGCGGCCCTTACCGCCCCAGTAAATCCCGCACCGCATCCTTCACGAACCGTGCATCCTCCGGATTGACCACCGGGTTCCCCGCCCGATGCCCCCAGATGCTCGGGATCGGGCGCAGGATCGCGTCGCGCAGCAGCGGCACCTCGGCCGCGTTGTCGGCGGTGCGGAAATACAGATCCGTATCGCCGGGCATCAGCAGCACGCGGGCCTTGATGGCGCGCAAGGCCGCTTCCAGATCGCCGTCATAGAGGCTGTTGGCGCTGATATCGGACGCATCCCAGGTGCGGAGCTGGGCGTGCAGATTGGCCGCCGGGCGGGCGCCGAACCGATCCTCCCAATCCGTGCGCAGGAACGTCTCCAGGTCGGGGGCGCCGAGATTGGGCATGGGGCCGGAGGCCAGATGCCGGTTTTCCCGATAGAAATCCTGGCTCAATGCCCAGCCGGCATAAATGCGGCCGAAGGCTTTCTTGGCGGCGCGGGGTTCGGCGGCGAAGCGGCCATTGCCGACATGCTCCGGCGCCGCTTCCAGGGTCGCCATCAGGCTGCGCAGGAAGACCTGGTTATGCACGGACGTGCGGGCAACGCCGCAATTGACGACGATGCGTTCCACCGCGCCGGGGAATAACGCCGCCCAGTGATAGGCCTGCAGCGCGCCCATGGACCAGCCATAGACGCAGGCGACCCGATCGATCCCGAACAGCTCCGCCAGCGCCCTGCGCTGCACGGTGACATTGTCATGCACCGTCACCAGCGTCGGGTAATCCGGCACATCCGCCGGTGACGACGACAGCCCGTTGCCGAACATATCGGGGATGACGATGAACCAGCGCGTGGGATCCAGCACCCCATCCGGACCGATCAGCCATTCCAGATCGGGATGCTGGGCGCCGTAGCTGGTGGGGTAGACGATGACATTGTCGCGCGCGGCCGACAGGGTGCCATGGGTTTTCCATGACAGCTTCGCCCGGCGCAGGATCGCACCGGACTGCAAGGCGACTTCGCCGGCCTCATAGACGCCTTGTTGGGTGGGCCAGGCCGGCATGGTGCTCTCCCGCGTTACAAAAAGCCGATAGAGATCCACGGAATGGCCGCGACCACGATCAACCCGATCAGCAGCGCCAACAAATATCCCATGATCGGCTGGATGCCCAGATTGGGATCCACCCGCCCGATCGCCGCCGCGGCATAGAAGCCCACCCCGAAGGGCGGCGCGAACAGGCCGATGCCCATGGCGAGGACGGTGACCATGGCATAGTGGACCTCATGAATGCCCATGGTCTGGGCGATGGGAAACAGCAGCGGTCCGAACAGCACGATGACGGGAATGCCTTCCAGCACCGAGCCCAGCACCACGAAAGCGACGATCGACACCGCCAGGAAGGTGAACCTGCCGCCCGGCAGCCCGCCCATGAAGGCGGCGAGCTGCTGCGAAAAGCCCGATTGGGTCAGCGCCCAGGCCATCGAGGTCGCCGCCCCCACGATCAGCAGGATCGCGCCCGACAGCGATGCGGTTTCGACCAGCATCGGCACGATGCGTTTCCAGTCGAACTGGCGATAGACCAGGATGCCGACGATCATGGTGTAGATGATGCCGATTGTGGACACCTCGGTCGCGGTGGCCACGCCCTGGACCACCATGAAGCGAATGACAAAGGGCAGCGCCAACGCCGGCAGGGAGACGATGAAGGCCTTCCAGACCTCCGCCCCCGTGGCCTTGCGGATGCCGGTCATGTCCTGATTACGGTAGCGGTGCCGCACCACGAAGCAGAGCGCGATCGCCAGCACCACGCTGGGTAGCAGTCCGCCGGTGAACAGGGCCGAGATCGACACGCCGGTGACCGAGCCGATGGTGATCAGCACCAGGCTGGGCGGCACGGTTTCGGTCTGCGCGCCGGTTGCCGCCAGCAGCGCCACCAGATCGCCGGGCTTGGAGCCCCGCTTGATCATCTCCGGGAACAACGCCGGCGCCACCGCCGCCATATCGGCCGCCTTGGAGCCCGAAATGCCGGACACCAGATACATCGCGCCGACGAGCACATAAGACAGCCCGCCCTTGATATGGCCGAGCAGCGAGGCCAGGAACCCCACCATCGCACGCGCCATGCCGGTCATCTCGATCAACAGGCCGAGGAAGACGAACAGCGGCACCGCCATCAGGATGAGATGCGACATGCCTTCGTAGAAGCGCCCGACGAACAGCAGCATCGGCACATCGGTGGTCATGACCATGTAGGCGAAGGTCGACACCGCGAAGGCGATCGAAATCGGCACGCCGGCCAGCACCGAGGCCCCGACCAGACCGACGAAGAAGATGATCAGGTTGAGGTTGCCCAGTTGCTCCAGATACGGATTGGCCATGGGGACGAACCAGGCCACCAGGCCCGCCAAAGCGATCAGCGCGACGCCGACCCAAGGCGGGAAGGTGCGGAACAGCCGCAGGCTGGCGATCAGGAACATCAGCGCGAAGCCGATCGGCAGCGGCGCGGTGAGCCAGGCTTTGGAAACCTCCAGGCCGGGCATCATCAGACGGGCCACTTCGTCCACATACTCGATGGCCGGCTGCACGACGGCGGCGAGGAACATCAGACCGACAGCGGCGCCATAGATCTCCATCCCGGCGCGGCCGGACGGTTTCGCCCGGGCGAGCAAGGCGGTCATGCGCATGTGCTCACCGCGGTTCAGCGCCACGACGGAGCCGATCATGCCGAGCCAGAGAAAGTCTGTCTGTGCGAGGTCGTCGGTCCAGATGAGCGGGTGCTGGAAGACGTAGCGCGCGACGACGCCCATCAGCAGGATCGCGACATTGCCCAGGACGAGCAGCGCGGCGGCATATTCCAGCACCCGGATCAGCGGGCGTTCGATCGATCCCGCCAGGCGCGCGATGGCGGTATCGCGCGCCTGGACGCCCGCATGGTGCGGGCCGGTCGTGGCATCCATTGGCCTGGTCCCGTTCGGCTTGGGTTAGGCGAGCGGGCCGGAGATATCCTCGAGCGCCTTCCACACGTCGGCACCGAGTTTTTCCTTCCATTCCTTGTAGAAGCCGACCGTTTGCAGCTTCTTCTTGAAGGTGGAGGTGTCGGTGACGGTGTTGAAGATCATACCCTTCTCGGCCATGAACTTCTTGGCGTCCTCATTGAGCGCATAGAGGTCCTTGCGCACATCGACTCCGGCCTGATCGAACTCGGCCATCACCAGGTCCTGCATGTCCTTGGGCAGCTTGCCGAAAGCGCGCGGGTTGATCAGCGTGTACCAGCCGTCCCAGAGATGCGAGGTGATGGACATGTATTTCTGCACTTCGTACAGGCGTGTCGTCTTGGTCAGGGAGGCCGGGCTTTCCTGCCCATCCACGACGCCGGTCTGCAGGGCGGTATAAAGTTCGGAGAAGTTCATCGAAGCCGGGGCCGCGCCAATGGCCTTCCAGGTGGATACCTGAATCGGGCTGGGCGGGGCGCGCAGCTTCAGACCCTGGACATCATCGACCGTGTTGATGGGGCCTTTGTTGTTGGTGATGTGGTGGAAGCCGCTGTCGAGGATTTTATTGGTCGTCAGGTAGCCGGCCTTCTCCAGATCCTTGCGCAGCAGATTGCCGAGCGGGCCGTCGGCGGCGCGCCAGACGTCATCATAGGTCTTGAAGGCGAAAGGCATGCTGAGGGCGGAGGTCAGCGGCGCGGCGGTCGCGGTGATGACGTTCGAGAGCACCATCATATGCACGCCGCCGATACGCACCTGGGTGTAGGTGTCGATGTCGGTGCCCAACTGGCCGGAATGGAAGACGTTGATTTCGAACTTCCCGCCGGACTTCTGCTTCACCCGCTCCGCCGCGGCCATGTATTGCACGCTGGACGGATGCACGGCGGGCTGGGAGCTGGTGAATTTCCAGTTGATCTCGGCGGCTTTGGCGAAACGCGGCAGCAGGATGGATGCGCCGGCCAGAACGGCCGCGCGACGGCGGGTGATTTGTACCATGGTCGAACGTCTCCTGTCTTTTTTCGATTGCGAGGACGCTAACCCATGTCCCCACGCTTGTCATGCGCCCCTGGATCAGGCTGTAGGGGCGGATCGAATCGAGGATTGAGAACGGATGCAGCTGATCGCGGTGGGGCGTTTGCGCGATGGTCCGGAAGCGGAGCTGTTCGCCCGATTCAACGCCCGCCTGCGCCCGGCGATGACCCTGACCGAGGTCCCGGAAGGCCGCGGCGCCCCCGCGGAGGTCAAACGACGGGAGGGCGCGGCCCTGCTGGCAGCCCTGCCCGACAATGCCTTCGTCGTGGCGCTGGATCAGGGCGGGGCGATGCCGGACAGCCTGCGCTTCGCGACCTTGCTCGAACGCTGGCTGGGGTCATCACGGCGGGTGTGCTTTGTGATTGGCGGGGCGGAGGGTCTGGATGGGCCGGTCGTGGCCCGCGCGGACGCGGTCCTGTCGCTCAGTCCCATGACCTGGCCGCATTTTCTGGTGCGCGCGATGCTGGCCGAACAGGTGTTTCGGGCACGGTCGATCGTCTCGGGGCACCCGTATCATCGGGCCGGGCGCCCTGATGGACGCACCGGATGACACGAAGTTGCATTTCGGGGGTTTGCAAGCCGCGATGGGCTTGCTAGAGAGCGCTCCCCTGTTGGTGGTCGGGCGCTTCGCGGCGCCCGGTTGGGGGGTGCATAGCTCAGTTGGTAGAGCAGCTGACTCTTAATCAGCGGGCCCAAGGTTCGAGTCCTTGTGCACCCACCATTTTCCCCACGCTGAAATTCCCCATCGTTCTCATCGCGCGGCGGCAGCCGCCGGCGTCGGAGGCCCGTACAGTGTCGCTAGCTAATCAATCTGTCCGGTTTATGTAGCTCATGATCTGTCCGCTTCGTTCGTGCTTTGTGCCGGGCCATGGCCCGGCACAAA
>CAIXEA010000029.1 GCA_903918315.1 uncultured Acetobacteraceae bacterium
CTTTCGTGTGGACCAAGAGCGTCGTCCATCAAAAGAGGATGAAACCGTGTTTCGCGGTCTAGAGATTCTGGGTACTAGAATTGATCGGCGGCCCGCTATTTTAGGGATGGACGCTTAGTTGAACCGACGGGCCATATGGAAGCCTGCTGACCCAGCACGTTCGTGCAGTTCCGGATGCCGATTTGCATATTCTCGGTTCGATGCCCGCCATCATCTCTCTGACAAAGTCGCAAAACCGGCTCATCTGCGAGATGAGATCAACGTGGGGCCCTATAACCCACCGTCCCGATAATGCCCCTACCCGAAGGTCTCTATACGTGATTTTCCCGTACTCAACGGCAGAGCGGCCGGACTGCAGAGGCTTGTACGAACTAGACGTCTGGCATGCCATTCATGGGGTGGGCTTCGGTGAGTCGCGAAATTTTACACCTCGACCTGCCTGCCTAGACAGACGGAACCCACTTCCTTTCGATGCCCCAGAGTTGAACAGCCCCCCCGGAATTGCCTCTCAAAGGGCGCACGCACGCAAGACCTACGCCTTAAACCAGACGGTGAGGGCTCGCTGAGCGAGGAAGTTGCATCATCCTGCCTTCGCGCGGTGCCGCTTGAGTCGGAAAATTTTACATGACCATCAACGATGCCGGCATCTCGGTTTTTAATTCCTCTATAACCATCTGATATATAACATTTATACTCAAATTAAATCACTTGGCACGGCGAATGCATAGGACATCAGTATCGGGAAATCGCCCGGCCCGCTGGATGCTTACGTTGGCATCTGGCACCTGAGTTCGAGATAGGAGTGCACTCATGAAAAAGTTTCTTATGGCGGCCACTGCGGCTGCCTCCTTTGCCGCAATGTCACCTGCGATGGCTGTTCCCTTGAACGGGTCAATCGCGTTCAGCGGCGGTATCGTTACCCCGTCACCGGCTGGCAATGATCTGTTCAATCTGACGTCAGTCGCACTCTCCACCAATGGCGGGCTGTTCAGCTTCTACGCCCTCGGCGCTGGCCTTGGCGACTTCGCCGGTCAAGGTGGCATCATTAACAATGGCACCATGGATTTCACGAATCTGTCGGGCTACACGTTCAGGATGGCGAATGGCTCATTCACTGCGAGCAATGGCTTCGTGACCAGCACCGCCGGTTCGGCCGCGAGTGGATCAGAGGCTGAATCTCTATATTTTGTCGGCACCTTCACCACAGCTGGTGGTCTGGCGGGTTTCGACAACAGCCCGGCCAGCTTGACGGTGTCGTTCACCGAAACAGCTGTTGGCGCGATCACCGCGCAGAACACCGGCTCATTCTCGCTGAGCGGCACGCTCGCCTCCCCGCCGAACCCGCCGTCCGTTCCGGAGCCTGTCTCGATGGCTCTGATGGGCGTTGGCCTGGCTGGCCTGGGTCTGGTTCGTCGTAAGAAAGCCTAAATCAGGCCGGACTTTCATCAGGGGCTCATTTTGGGCCCCTGAGTGCACCTGACCGACATTGCGTCTTAAAGAAACCCAGGAAGCGCGCTTCCTGGGTTTTTTTATGATTTCCTGGGTCGAACAGCCGTCCCTTGGGCACGGTTTGTCGGGAAATTTTACACCTCCACTCCCTGGTGCGGCCCCCCCCTCGCATCCAGCCGCAGTGCAGCGGTCTGCGTGCTGCGCCGCGGGAACCGCCCCGGCTTAACAGCCGACCGGGCTGATCGGCAGCACGACCTGGCTCCCGCGCTCCGCATCCACAAGCACGGTGTTCACCGCCACGCGCTTGCGCCGTGCCATGCCCTCGGCCTCCCCGGTGTTCGGGTTCACGTCGAATTTCGGGAAATTGGACGATGACACGTCCAGCCGGATCCGGTGCCCCACCGCGAACAGATTGGCGATCGGCCCCAGCCGCACCACCACACGCGTAACCTCCCCAGGTATCCGCAACCGGGGCATGGCTGGATCCTCCGCATAGCGCAGCCGGACGATCCCATCGCACAGGATCATCGCATAGCCGCGCGGATAGTCGGGCGATGGCGGATGCACGTCGATCAGCTTGGCGGTGAAATCGGTGTCCGGTCCGTCGGTCGTGACCCACAGCACCGCCTCCACCGGGCCAACCACCTGCACCGGTGCGGCCAGAGGCGGGGTTTGGAACGCCAGCACGTCCGGCCGGGACGACAGCGGCAGAAACGGGGCCGCGCAGCCGAAGAAATCCGGGCTTTCCACCTGATCCCAAGCCCCGCCGGATGCCACCGGTTCGAGGCTCGTCAGCGCCCCGCCAATCGTCGGCACGGGACGAGACGGATCGAAATCATAGGACAAAGCCGCTGCTGCCGCGGCCGGTGCCGCCCGATCCAGCCGACCATCGCCATGCAGGTAGAACGGCACCGCCTCCGCCCCCGGCAGCGGCCAGTCCTGGGCGGTGATCCAGCGCCCGCCATGCTCCAGCTTTCCTGCCGCGTTCCGCCGGCCGGAACCGCCGCCCATGACGAAGATCCGCACCGGAGGCTCGTCCAGGGGCGTACCTTTTATATAGTGATCGAAGAAGCGCAGCCGATAGGCGCGCCAGTCGCCGGCCCAGGAGTCCAAGGCCGCGTCCGGCCCGAATTCCACGTCGCCGAAACACGTGTCGCTGCGATCGCCATGGGTCCAAGGGCCCAGGATCAGCCGCTGCGGCCCCCGGCCGGCCTGTTTCAGCCCGCCATAATTGCTGGTGGCGGTGACCGGGTATGGGTCGAACCAGGATGACATATGCACCATCGCGGCGCGGGCGTAGGACGCGTGCGAGCCCTCGGTCCAGATGCCCAACTGCTGCCAGAATGCGTCGAAGGCGCCATGGGTCCATTGCTCGAACAGATAGGCCTCGTAATCCGGGTGATGCCGCAGCGGGGAATGGCCGGGCTTCCAGGGCATGCGGGTGAACCAGTCGCGGATATCCTCCGCCGCCAGCGCTGCTTTCATCACGGGATCCGCCAGCGCCTCCGGCGACAGGGCGGCATTTTTGAACGCCCAGGTCGCCTGCTTCAGCTCAAAGGCGCCGTTCTGGCGGATGCCGCCGCGCCAGGCGTTGGCAAAGCCGCCGCAATCGAGAATCTGCGCCACGAGGCCGGGCGGATCGAGGCAACCGAGCGCTGCCTGGGTATGCGCGGCATAGGACAGGCCCATGGTGCAAAACCGCCCATCGCTCCAGTTCTGGGCGATCAGCCAGGCGGCGGTGTCGAAGCCGTCGAGCCCGTCGGAGAGATATTTGACGAAAACGCCCTCCGACCCGTAGCGGCCGCGTGTGTCCTGATAGACCACGGCATAGCCGTGTCGGGTGAAATAGGCCGCGATCTCCGCCCGCCTGGCCGGGGTTCGATCCGCCGCGGTGATCTCACTGCGGCTGGCCTCTGCCCGGCCATAAGGCGTACGTTCCATGATGGCGGGAAAAGGCCCGGGACCGTCGGGGAGGTGCACGTCGGTTGCCAGCCTTACGCCGTCGCGCATGGGGACCATGAGGGTGGTGACGGACATTATGGTGCTCCCCGGCGCCGGTTCTGACGGGATCATGCGGATGAGCCCCTCGCTTCGCAAGCCGCCGGCCAAGCCACTACCTTGGGACGAATACCCGGCACGCGGCCGCATTGCCTGTTTCGCACACCCGAGGGAGCGGTTAAGGTCTCATACTCGCCCCTTCAACCGGTTCGGAGTCTTACTGCTCATGCGCCTTATTCCCCTCGCTCTCGCGGCCTTGTTCCTTGCCTTACCGGCCAAAGCAGCCGATCTGACGGGGACGCTGCAGAAGATCAAGGAAACCGGGACGATCACCATGGGGGTGCGCGAAAGCTCGGTCCCGTTCAGTTATCTGGACGATCAGCAGAAGCCCGTCGGCTATGCCATCGACATCTGCTACCAGGTGGTTGATGCGGTGAAGAAGGCGCTGTCCATGCCGGACCTGAAGGTCCTGACGGTGCCGGTGCTTTCATCGAACCGCATCCCGCTGATGGCGAATGGCACCATCGACCTCGAATGCGGTTCCACCACCAACAATGTGGAACGCCAGAAGCAGGTGGCCTTCACCAACACCCATTATCTCACGGCCAGCAAATTCGTGGCCAAGGCGGCGGCGCATCTGACCACGATCGACGCGCTCAAGGGCAAGACGGTGGTGTCCACCGCCGGCAGCACCAACATCGTGCAGCTCAACAAGGCCAACGCGGATCGCAATCTGGGCATCACCGTGGTGGCGGCGAAGGACCATGCCGAAGCATTCCTGATGGTCGAAACCGACCGGGCCGCGGCGTTCGTGATGGATGATGTGATCCTGGCGTCATTCATCGCCTCGGCGAAGGATCCGGCCGCCTATGCGATAGGCGACGAAGCGTTTTCGCTGGCCGAACCCTATGGGATCATGCTGCGCAGGGACGACGCCCCGTTCAAAGCGCTGGTAGATAAGGCAACGGCCGATTTCTACACGAGCACGGCCGGAAAGGCGAATTATGCCAAGTGGTTCCAGGCACCGATCCCGCCCAAGGGCCTGAATTTGAATACGCCGATGTCGAAGGGCCTGATGGGTGCCTATGCCCACCCGTCCGACAACGCGGACCCGGCCAGCTACGACAAGTAACGGCGTGGGCTACCATTGGAACTGGGGCATCTTCTGGGAGATGTCCCCGGAAGGCACCGGCACCTACCTGGATATGATCGTCCAGGGCCTGCGTATGACGCTGATCACCGCCGCTCTGGCCTGGGTCATCGCCTTCATCGTAGGTTCCGCCATCGGTGTGCTGCGCACCCTGCCTGGCCGGATGGCGCCGCTGGCGGCCAGTGCCTGGATCGAGCTGTTCCGCAACATGCCGCTGCTGGTCCAGCTGTTCCTCTGGTATTTCGTCTTTCCGGAAATCCTGCCGGCGGCCTGGGGCATCTGGCTGAAGCAACTGCCGGCCGCGGCGTTCCTGACCGCGGTCATCGGCATCGGGTTCTTCATGTCGGCGCGCGTCGCGGTGCAGGTGGCGTCCGGCATCGAGGCTTTGCCGCAGGGACAGCGTGCGGCGGCCACAGCGCTCGGCCTGACCCCGGCGCAGACCTATCGCTATGTGTTGCTGCCGATGGCATATCGCATCGTGCTGCCGCCGCTGACCTCGGAACTGCTGAACACCGTCAAGAACACATCAGTCGCGTTGACAATCGGACTGGCGGAACTGACGGCGCGGGCACGTGCGGTTCAGGAGTTCTCATTTCAGGTCTTTGAGGCCTTCACCGCTGCTACCCTGGCCTATCTGGTCATCAACCTTCTCGCAACCATGGCCGCGCGCTGGTTGGAGGCACGGGTCCGCGTGCCCGGATATGGCCGCGCATGAGCCAGTTCGACTTTGAGATCATCCATCGCAGCCTGAGTTATCTGTTCTTTGAGGGCATGCGGTTCACGTTGACGCTCACCCTGCTGTCCGCTTTGGGCGGCGTGATCCTGGGGACGCTGCTGGCGATGGCACGGATGGCGGGCGGACCTGTGCTGGCGGCCTGCGCGGCTGGGTACGTCAATCTGGTGCGGCCGCTGCCATTGGTGCTGGTGATTTTCTGGTTCTACTTCCTGGTGCCCTATCTCGGGCAATGGCTGACCGGCGCCTCCCGCCCGATCCATGTCGGCGGCTTTGCCTCCGCGCTGATCACCTTCATCGTGTTCGAGGCGGCGTATTTCTCGGAGATCATGCGCGCCGGGATCGGATCGATCCCGCGTGGGCAGGCGGCGGCGGCGACGGCACTGGGGCTGACCTACCGGCAGAGCATGCGGTATGTGATCCTGCCGCAGGTGTTTCGTATCATGTTGCCGGTGCTGCTGACCCAGACCATCGTACTGTTCCAGGACACGTCGCTGGTCTATGTGCTGTCGATCACCGATTTCCTGGGCGCCGCCAGCAAGATCGCCCAGCGCGATGGCCGGCTGGTGGAGATGTACTCCTTCGCCGCGCTGGTTTATTTCATAATGTCCTTCACGGCGTCGCAAGGCGTGCGCACCCTGCGCGCGCGCGTCGCCGTGCCGCGCTGACCAGGGGTCGCGATGTCCGAACCGGTTATCCAGATCGAGCACGTCACCAAATCCTACGGCACCGGTGGGCCGGTGCTGCGCGACGTATCCCTGACCGTTGCCGGCGGGGAGGTGGTGGTGGTCTGCGGGCCCTCTGGTTCCGGCAAAAGCACCCTGATCAAATGCGTCAATGCGCTGGAACCGATCCAAGGCGGGCGGATCGTGGTGGGCGGGCAGGATCTGGGCGACCGGCGTGTCGACCTGCCGCGGCTGCGCGCCCGGGTCGGCATGGTATTCCAACATTTTGAGCTGTTTCCGCATATGCGGGTGCTCGACAACCTGTGCCTCGCACAAACCAAGGTCCTCGGCCGCCCCCGCGCCGAGGCCGAAACCCGAGCCATGGCGCTCCTGGACCGGGTTGGTCTGCATGCCTTCGCGGAAAAGCACCCTGGGCAGCTGTCGGGCGGGCAACAACAGCGCGTCGCGATCGCCCGCGCTTTGGCCATGGACCCGATGGTCATGCTGTTCGATGAGGCAACCTCCGCCCTGGATCCGGAAATGGTCAGTGAGGTGCTCGATGTGATGGTCGAACTGGCGCGGTCCGGCATGACCATGATGGTCGTCACCCATGAGATGGGCTTCGCGCGCAAAGTCGCCCACCGCGTGGTGTTCATGGACCAGGGGCAAATCGCGGAGGATGCGCCGACGCAAGCCTTCTTCGAAGCCCCGCGCAGCGAACGGGCGCAGCAGTTTCTGTCGAAGATTCTGACCTATTAGGCCGGAATGGCCGGACGGCTGAGAAGCCCCGCTGCAGCCCCCGGCAGAATGCGATTTCCCACCCCAGCAGAACCGCCTAACCTGACGGGCATCAATAAGGAGGAAACGCCGATGTCGACCGATTGGGTGCGCGTTGTTGCAGATTTAGAGCGTCTTTTGAAACTCCGTAATCCGCCATTCGGCATGAAATTATTCGCCAATGCCGCGGAGATGGAGGCGATTCCGCGCATTCGCCGCCCCAAGGCGGTGCATGCCTTTGATCAGATCGTGGCCCAGGCCGCACGGCTTGGCTGGACCGTCGGAGTCACGGCCGACGACCTCGTCGGCGCCCAATGCCGCGCCGTGATTGGCCTCGGTCAGGCCAAAGACGCCACCTGGACATCAGGCGAACGCATGGTCGGGGTGTGGTATTCCACGCCGGAGGACGCCGGCGCACATCAGGCGGCCATGCACTGCGTCGCGGATGGACAGTATGAGGCGGTCGCTGTGTCCCCATTAGCGGCCGGGCGCCTCAATCCGCCTGACATCGCGCTGTTTTACGCGACGCCAGGGGCGATGATGTACTTCATCAATGGCCTGCAATGGGCCGGCTATAAACGCTTCGACTGGAGCGTTGTGGGCGAATCCGCCTGTGCCGACTCCTGGGGCCGGGCGCTGAAAACCCGCGAACCCAGCCTGTCCATCCCCTGCTTCGCCGAGCGCCGTTATGGCGGCGTATTGGACGATGAAATGCTGATGGCCTTGCCGCCAGAGCAACTCGCCCACGCGATCAAAGGGATGGAGGCCTTGTCCAAGAACGGCTTGCGCTATCCATTCCCGCAATACGGCATCCAGCAGGATGTCCGCGCCGGCATGGGCGTCAGCTACGCGGATCGGAAGCCGGCGCCCTGACCAGCGCCGGTCCCGGTCGGGTTGATGTCGAGGGTGGAGGCGATACGGCAGGCCGCAAGCCTGTGCTTATCGCCGGCGCCCTAAAGTCACGCGGCGATTGTTGATTGAACGATCGTGCGCCCCACATCACCGTGGCTTTCGAGCGAGCGGCACAGCGCCACCATGGCTGCGAACCCCGCGGAGCCGATCGCCGCACCCTCTCCGATCTGGGCCATTCGGGTTGCGTGGTGCTCGAAGTCCCAGATGAATTCCCGGCCCGTGCCCTCACGGGTGAATTGGCGGCCGTCTTTGGTAAAGACGGTGACCCGCGGCCCGAACAGGGTCCGTCGGACCATTGGGATGATACGGACGCGGTGCATCAGGTCCAGAACTTCGGGTGGATCACTTTCACCCGGGCCGGGGCCGGCGCCCCGCAGCAGCGGGTATGAACCGGTGACCGCGCCATAAGCGGAGAAATATTGCGTGCTGCCGACGACTGCCTCCCCCCCGCGGGAGGGGAAGGCTGGGCTTGGGTATTCCGTTTCGAACCAGTTCGCCACCGCTTCGATCCGGTCGATATCGGCGTAGGTGAGGTTGTTATCCCGGCACAGGGCGGCCGTCACATCGACATGGGCGATGTTGTAACCCGCGGTGGAGTAAACACGGTACAGCGTCTCCAGGAACATCCAATCCTGGCCGAGGCCCTTGGTGATGGCGGCCAGATCGGTGCGGTTATCGCCGGTGAAGCTGTAGCGCAGCAGACCGAGGTTATTGCCGAGATAGGCGTGGTAGAACCCAGCCTCGCCTTCCAGCGTGGTGTCACCGGCCTTGCCGCCGTGCTTTGCCAGAGCCACCGCCAGCAGGGCGTTGCGGACCGCGCCGCCCTCCCGCAGGGAGGCCCCGCCGGCGCGGGCCCCTTCCAAATTGCCGGACGCCAGATTGACGCATTGCGCGATCGCGGTGTTGATCTGATCCACATTCATGCCATGGATTTTCGCTGCCGCCACCGCCGCGCCGAAGATCCCGAAGACCGGCCCCGAATGGAAGCCGCGCGACATCAGAGTGGGAATGAACTCGGATGCCATGCGTTCCAGCACCTCATAGGCCGCTGCGATCGCGGTGATGAAGGTCTTGCCATCGCAGTGCGTGACCTCCGCGGCGGCCAGGGCGACGGGCATGATGGCGACACCGGGGTGGGTCAGCATGCGGAATGTGTCCCACTTGCCGCCAGCGAATATCATCTCGGCATTGATATAGGCTGCACCTGCCTTGGTGAAGGTCTCACCTGAACACAAAGCGGTCGCAACGCCACCGCCGCCGGCTTCTTCGTCGCGGATCAGCGCCAGGGCCTGCCGGGTGGCAGGCATGTCATGCGCGAGCAAAGCCGAGCAGAGAGCCTGCAGGATAACCCCCTTGGCGCGGTCCACGACGGCGGGCGGCAGATCTTCATAACGCAGATTGGCAACGAAGGTGGCAAACTGACGACTCAGGGACATGGCCCGGATCCTTTTGATACTAATGCGATTTTGAACTGAGACCCACGATTTCAGCGCAGGCTTCCAACTGCTCGCCATAGCCGGCCACCGGGTTCAGCAACAGATGGTTCGCCCCCATGGCGATCAGCGCTTCCAGCTTTTCCGCCACCTGTTCACGGGTACCGTAGATGCCCGAAGCGTCGGCACCATCGGGATTGAAATAGACGTCTTTGAACCAACGATCGAGCGATGCCCGCGCGACCTCGGGACGGTCATCCACGGCCATGAAGACGCGCTTGGAAATCGGGAACGTGTCCGGGTCCCGCCCGGCCTTCGCCAAGGCGTCCTTCAGAATGGGCACCGACGCCCCGAACTCCGCGATACTGGATCCCCCTGATCCCATCCAGCCATCGGCCAGCACCGCCGCGCGCCGCACCGCGTCGGGGTGCCCAACACCCATCCAGAGCGGGAGATGCGGGATCTGCACCGGCTTGGGCGCCATGCGCACGCCATCGAGATGATAGAACCGGCCAGCGAACGACGTGCGTTCCTCGGTCCACAAGGACCTGAGGATCGCGACCTGCTCCCGGAACCGTCCGACGCGACCGGCGGTGGCAACCTCAAACTCATGAAAATGGTGCGCGCGGCCCAGGCCGACGGCCAAGGTCGCACGGCCGCCGCTGACATAGTCCAATGTGGACCATTGATGCGCCACCATCGCGGGATGTTGCACCGGCAGGACCACGACGGCACAGCCCAGACGAATCCGGGTGGTCACCGCCGCGGCATAGGTCAGCACCACCACGGGATCGAAGCAGTTGACGTGATCGAGGGTGTTCTCCGTGACCCAGAGGTCGCGGAAACCGAGCGCCTCCGCCCGTTGCGCGACATGGCGGACCTCGGCCATGTCGAGCATGTCGGGTGAGCGATGCGGCAGCGAGACCCCAAAGGGGATGCGATCCTTCAAAGCCATCACGTCAGACTTTCTCGATGATTTCCATCTGCGCGCCGTCGGGCGCCTGAACGAAGGCAACCCGGTGGCCGTTGGAGACCAGCTCTTCAAGAATGGCCACGCCGTTGCCACGCAGCGACGCCATCGTGGCGGGATAGTCGGTGGTGGTCACGGCCATATGCTCGATGCCGTAATGCTGCTCGTGATTCTGGGTCGCGACCTTGTCGGTGACATTGAGTTGCAGACCGTGCAGATCGAGTTGGTAACCGCCATTGGGCATGGTGCCCTTAATGGTGGCGCCAAAATTGTCGATATAATATTGGATGGTCGCCTTCGGATCGGTGGTCTTCAGGTGGACGTGTTGCAGTGCCAGAGCCATCGTCATTCTCCTATGTGGTACTGTTCGTGGGTTCAGCTTGTCAGAGTGGCACTGCCGCCCGACCTGTCAACCGCATCGGGTGCGCGCCAGTCTTTAGCGTTACCGGTCCTTGGCCTTGCATGACTCCATCCCACTGCGCCACTTTGCCCGCCCACCCGATTTGAGACCCCATGCCCCCATCGACCATCAAGCCGCGCCCTTCCTCCCGCCCCGCCCTCGCCCCCGCTGAGAGCGGACGGAGCCCGATCGCATTCACACCCATCAGGACGGAGCGCCTGCTGCTGCGCCCCTTGCGCCCGACGGACGCGGAGGCGCTGCACCGGTTGATCAACGACTGGGACGTGGTGCGGACACTGGCCCTGGTCCCCTATCCCTATCCCCGCGACCTCGCCGATAGCTGGATCGCTTCCACGATCCAGGAACTGCTGACCGGTACCGCCTATCACGTGGCCATCACCGGCGATGAGAACGGGGAGGAGGTCCTTGTCGGCGTCATTGGCCTGAACCTTGAGGGTACCACCCGCGTGGGCCGCATCGGCTACTGGGTCGGGCGCCGCTTCTGGGGCCACGGCGTCGCGACCGAGGCCACCGATCGGCTTGTCCGCTGGGCGCTGGCCAATCTCGACATCGATCGCGTCCGGGCGGACGTGGATATGGAAAACCCGGCATCCGCCGCTGTGCTCCGCCGCATCGGATTCCGGGAAACCGGTCAGGGCACCGCCGACTTTCCCGCGCGGGGCGGGATCCGCCCGGTGTGGAACTTCGAGACCACCCGCGACGCCATTTTCGGGCAGACCGAGGCACCGGCCAGCGAAACCGGCGAAAAGCCCCTGTTGCTGGTCGTCGCCTGTGCCCTGATCGACATCGACGGGCGCATCCTGCTGGCCCGCCGCCCGGAGGGTAAAAAGATGGCGGGCCTTTGGGAGTTCCCGGGTGGCAAACTCAATCCCGGCGAGGTGCCCGAAGCCGCGTTGATCCGTGAGCTCAAGGAAGAACTCGGGATCGACGTCAGCGCGACCTGCCTGGCCCCTTTCGCCTTCGCCTCACACGCCTATGACAGCTTCCATCTGTTGATGCCTTTGTACCTGTGCCGCCGCTGGAAGGGCACGCCGACGGGGCGGGAGAACCAGACCCTGGCCTGGGTCCGCCCCCAGAAATTGGCTGATTACGAAATGCCAGCCGCCGATAAACCCCTGATTCCCCTCCTCCGGGATTTCCTCTGAAGGACCTTCGTATGAGCGCGACCAATCCGACCGCCTGCCTTCTGGTCATCGGCAACGAAGTGCTGTCCGGGCGCACACAGGATGCCAATATCCGCTTCCTCGCGGTCAAGCTGGGGGAGCTTGGCATTCCGCTTCGGGAAGTCCGGGTGATTCCCGATATCGCGCAGACCATCATCGACACGGTCAACGAGGTGCGGCGGAAGTTCACCTATGTCTTCACCACCGGCGGCATCGGGCCGACCCATGACGACATCACCAGCGAATGCATTGCCGCGGCATTCGGCGTGCCGTGGGAACCGCATCCGATCGCCTTCGCGCGCATGGAAGCTGCCTATAAGCCAGGTGAGTTCAACGCCGCCCGCCAGCGGATGGGCACCATGCCGCGCGGCGCGGCGCTAATCGACAATGCCATGTCGGTGGCGCCGGGCTTCCAGATGGAGAATGTCTACGTCATGGCCGGCGTGCCGCGGGTGATGCAGTCGATGTTCGAATGGCTGGCCCCCCGCCTTGAAGGCGGCGCGAAGATCGAGTCCCGCTCAGTCCACGCGATCAGCTTGTCGGAAGGCTTGATCGCGGCTGGGCTGAGCGCGATCCAGAATCGCTATCCCGCTATCGACCTGGGCAGCTACCCTTATTACCGCCCATCAGGAAATGGGGTGACGCTCGTCGCCAAAGGCACCAGCGGGGCCGAGGCTGACGCGGTCATCGCGGAGGTCACCACGCTGATCGTCAGCCTCGGGCGGACGCCGATTCCGGGGGAACCGGCGGAGTAGGGTCAGAACCGGTAGCCGATACCAGCCCCGACAACGGTCGGGTCCAGTTGGGTTTTGGCCCGGATGAGGCCGTTGTTGATGCTGGCGCTGGTGCTGACGAAGATCTGCTTCACATCCACGTTCGCGAACCAGTGGCCGGAGAAGTTGTAGTCAAACCCCGCCTGCACCGCGGCGCCGACATTGTTGGTCATTGCCAGCTGGGTTACCGCGTTGTTCGCCGGGCTGGTCGAATAGAAGAACGACGCGTTCAGGCCCACGCCCACATAGGGGCTAAATTTCTCGTGCGGCAGGAAGTGGTATTGCAGCAGCAATGTTGGCGGCAGAACCCAGGTGCTGCCCACATGGTAGCTGCTGCCCAGCGGCGAATTCTTGGCATACAGATCATGCTTGCTGGTGGCGGCGATCAGTTCCAAAGCGATATTGTCGGTGATGAAGTAAGAGAAATCCACCTCCGGCGTGACCGTGTTGGACGTGCCGACACTGCCGGTGTTGATCGCCCCCGACAACGAGCTGCTGGTGTTTTCCGGAATCACACCGAGCACACGCGCCCGGATCATGAAGGTGCCAGCGGCCTTTCCGACCGGCGTGTCATCCGCCCGGGCCGGCGCGGACACCCCTAATGCCAGGGCGCTGAGCAGACTGGTCGCGAGTAAGAGCTTTTTCATCGATCGTATCCTTTCGCAGCGTGCAATCACGCGTCGAGAGGAAAATCCCACCGTTTGAAGGAGCCGACGTTGACCTGAATCAAGCCGCGGAGTGCAAATTTACTGAAATGCACCAGTGTGGCAAAAAGGTTACATTTGCTTTGATCGTCTTTTCACGTCAGATCCGGCGGTGGTAACCACAGCACCTGACCAATGCGGTCCGCGCCGGCGGCGAGCATCGCCAGGCGGTCGAAGCCCATCGCTATTCCGGCGCTCTCGGGCATGCCGTGCGCCAGGGCGGCCAGAAAATCCTCATCGAGCGCCCAGTCCGTTCCATACATGGCGTGGCGGCGCGCGCGATCCTCGTTGAAGCGGGCGCGCTGCTCGACGGCGTCGGTCAGTTCGACGAAGGCGTTTGCCAGCTCGATCCCCGCGACGAACAATTCGAAGCGTTCGGCGACTCGCGGGTCGTCGGGGGAGCGCCGGGCGAGCGCGGCCTGCGCCGCGGGCCAGTGGGTCAGAAAGGTGGGATGATCGCGACCCAGCCGAGGTTCAATACGGTCGAGCAGGATGCGGAAGAACAGGTCCTCCCAGGTTTCACCGTCGCGCAACCGCAGCCCGGCGGAGGCCGCCAAAGCCGGCGCATCGTTCGCCGTGCCGAGGACATCGGCGCCGGCATAGCGATCGAAGGCCTCCGCCACCGTCAGGCGTTCAAACCGGGTCAGATCGGTCGTGACCCCGGCGGACGTCACGATGGGCGGGAGGACGGCGCGCAGCAGCGCGATGGTTTCATCGATCAGTGCATCCATCGATGCGCCGGGATTGTACCATTCCAGCATGGTGAATTCGGGAGCGTGGCGGGCGCTGCCCTCCCCGTTGCGCCAGACGCGGGCGAGTTGAAAGATCGGACCGGCACCGGCCACCAGCAGACGCTTCATCGCCAGTTCCGGGCTGGTGTGCAGCCACAGTGGCTCGGTCCGCCCGTCAGGATGGCGGCGCTCGGTCCGAAAGGTATCGAGATGCACCTCCTCCCCGGGTACGGGCACGGCGTAGGGGGTTTCGACCTCAGTATAGCCGCGGCTGGCGAAGAAGTGCCGGGTCGCGGCGGTCAAGGCGGTGCGGCGGCGCAGGAAGGGCTGCCGGGCGGCGAGGCTTTCGGGATGCCAGATGGGAAGGGTCATGGACGGTGCATGGCACTCCCGCGCCTTCCCGCCAAGATGGACGACGAGGGCCGGGCGACAGGGATTGGGTATCATGTTATAGAATGCGCATGGCGGCGCTCTTCCAACGCAACTCCGACACGCTGCGCAGCGCGACCGCGCTGCGTGACGCAGGGCTGATCGACGCCGGCGCGCAGGCGGCCATCGCGGCCGTCGAGGCACGCTATGCTGTCGCGATCACGCCCGCCATTCGGGCCTTGATTGAAACCCCGGATGACCCGATCGGGCTGCAATTCATCCCCGATCCTGCGGAACTCATCACGGCCCCGTTCGAAAGCCTCGACCCGATCGCCGATGACGCGCTATCGCCGGTCAAAGGCGTGGTGCACCGCTACGCCGACCGGGCGCTGCTGAAACCACTGCTGGTTTGCCCGGTTTATTGCCGGTTCTGCTTCCGGCGTGAGCATGTCGGCCCCTCCGGCGGGGTGTTGACGCAAGCGGAGATTGACGCGGCCTTACAGTGGTTCGCGGACCATCCCGCGGTGCAGGAAGTCATCCTGACCGGCGGCGATCCACTGATGCTGTCGCCTCGCCGCCTTGGCGGGATCATCGCCGCCCTGGCAGCCATTCCACATATCCGCACATTACGCATCCATACGCGCGTGCCGGTTGCGGACCCCGAGCGGGTCACGGATGCCCTGGCCGATGCGCTGGACACCGCGACGCCGCTTTGGCTGGCGGTGCATGCGAACCACGCCAGGGAATTCTCCCCCAACGCCCGCATCGCGCTGGATCGGCTGCGCCGGCGCGGTATCCCACTGCTCGGCCAAAGCGTTCTGCTGCGCGGCGTCAATGACAATCCGGACGCGCTGGAGGCGTTGTTTCGGGCGATGCTCGCGTCCCGGGTGAAGCCCTATTACCTGCATCAACTCGACGCCGCCCCTGGCACCGCCGCGTTCCATGTACCGATCGCGGAGGGTCGGCGGCTGCTTGAGTCGTTACGAGGCCGAGTCACTGGCTTGGCATGGCCAACCTATGTACTTGATATTCCAGGAGGATATGGCAAGGTTCCGATCGGTCCGGCCTATCTGAATGACGACGGCACGGTGCGCGGGCCGGACGGTCGGTCCCATGCGATGGGTGCGACCGGTTCGGTGGTTCGCCGCTGATCACGGCAAACCAGGACGTGTCGTTGCGATCGCGCCGTCCAGCCAATGCCTCCGCCTGGATCGGGCCGGCGGCTTATTCCGCCGCTTCCTCTTTGTAACCGTACTCCGGTATGCCCTGCTCGGCGCCGTAGTAGCGATATGGCAGGAACTTGCCGGACATGGAGATCCGCACGCGGTCGCCGCGGGGATTGGGCTCCCGCTCGATGCCGATATCGAAGTCGATGGCGGACATGATGCCGTCGCCGAACTCCTCCTCGATCAATGCCTTCCAGGCGGGTCCGTTGACCATCACCATCTCGTAGAAGCGGTAGATCAGCGGGTCGGTGGGCGGCATCGGGGTGCCGCGATACGGCACTTCGTTCAGCATCGCCTCCTCCGTCCTGCTGAGCCCGAACAGCGCGGCGGCTTTGGCGGCCAGGGGGCGGACCAACTTCATCTGTCCCAGCAGCGCGCCCACGATCAGCACCGGGGATATGCCGCCGATGGTGTCGGTGATGTGTTTCCAACTCCATCCGTTCTCACGTTTGATGTCCAGAATCTTCTCGGTCAGCTCGGCGCGGGTCATGGCGGTGTTTCCTGTGCATCGGTGCGATGCGCGAGAAATCTTGCATTCCGCGTGCCAAAGCTTGCCCGCCCTGCGCGCGCGGTCTAGAAGCCCCCACCCTTTCCCCCAAGCGAGACGAGCTTTCCCCATGAAACAGCAGGCGAACCTGATCCGCGCCGGCCAGGTGATCGAGCATGAAGGCAACCGCTGGACGGTGCTCAAGCAGCAGATCATCACCCCCGGCAAGGGCGGCGCGTTCATCCAGGTGGAGATGCGCAACCTCAAGACCGGCAACAAGACGAACGAACGGTGGCGCACCGCCGACACTGTCGAGCGTCTGACGACCGACAATAAGGACTACACTTACTCCTACACCGACGGCACCAATCTGGTGCTGATGGATCCCGAGACGTTCGAGGAACTGCATGTCCCCGCCGACCTGATGGGCGATGCGGCACCGTTCCTGCAGGATCAGATGACGCTGGAGCTGGACCTGGTCGAAGGCGAACCGGTGGCGATTCACCTGCCGCCCACGGTCATTCTTCAGATCACCGAAGCGGATCCGGTCGTGAAGGGCCAGACGGCGGCGTCGTCCTACAAGCCCGCGATGCTGTCCAATGGCGTGAAGACCCTCGTGCCCCCGTTCATCGAGACCGGGGAACGCATCGTGGTCCGCACGGAAGATGGCAGCTACGTGGAGCGGGCGAAGGGCTGAGGATACCCTTCATATGGCATTCCGCCTTTCCCCCCATCTGACCGTCATGGCCAATGCCGCGCAAAAGGCGTCCAAGCGCCTGCTGCGCGACTTCGCGGAGGTCGAACAGCTCCAGGTCAGCATCAAGGGGCCTTCCGACTTCGTGTCCCAGGCCGATATCCGCGCCGAGCAGACCCTGCGGGAGGAGCTGAACAAGGCGCGCCCCGGCTATGCCTTCCTCATGGAAGAATCGGGCGAATCCGGTTCCCCCAATTGGGCCTGGCGCTGGGTGGTCGATCCTTTGGACGGCACGACCAACTTCCTGCACGGCATCCCGCACTGGGCGATCAGCATGGCGCTGGAGCGGCGGCTTCCCGACGGAACGTCGGAGATCAGCTGCGGGTTGATTTACGCCCCCACGACCGACGAGATGTTCTGGGCAGAAAAAGGCACCGGCGCGTTCGTGAACGAGCGCCGGATGCGGGTTTCGGCCCGGCGGGAGATGTCGGAATCGGTCTTCGCCACCGGGGTGCCCTTCGGCGCCGTGTCCAGCACCCGTCGTCATGCATTCAGCCGCACGCTTTCGGCGATCATGCCGCAGGTCGCGGGGATCCGCCGGTTTGGATCCGCGGCGCTCGACCTCGCCTGGGTCGCCGCTGGCCGGTACGAAGGGTACTGGGAGCTTGGCATCAAGCCCTGGGATATTGCCGCTGGCATGTTGATGGTGCGGGAGGCCGGGGGTTACGTCACAGCCGCGGAAGAGGGTGACCCTCGGGATACCGCGACGATCGTGGCCGCGAACCCGCATATGCATCCGAAGCTGCGGACGATGGTTGTCGAAGGCATGACCCCGCCGCCCCGCGCCTGAGGCTTGACGCGCGATTGAAGCGGCACGGGACTGTGGGCTAGGGTTAGATCCATGCGCAAACTCATCCCACTGATCGCTTTGCTGCCGTGCTGCATTTCGCCTGTGGCCGCCCAGGTGACGGTGGACCTGAACGCACTCGACCTGCTGCCGGCGTCAAAGGTCGCGAAGCCTCAGCCTCGCCCGGCTCCGGTCAAACCTCGGGTAAAGCTCTCGCTCCCAGCGACGGCCGGTACGGCGCGCGCGCCGTCCGTGACAGAGGCGCCGGCGCCATCGCCCATATCCGCCACGCCCGCGCCGGTCGTGGCATCCCTGACACAATCGCCCGCGTCCAGCGAGCCGCCGCCCTCGCCCCCGGTTGAACGAACGCCGCTCGCCAATCTGCGCCTGCCGTTCCAGGCGGCCCAGGCCGATCTGGGCGGTGATGGGGCCGCGACGATCAAGGGCCTGGTGGATTCGGCGCCGGCGGCGGAACCCATCAGCTACACGGTCCTGGCCTATGCGGGCGCGACGCCGGGCGATCCCTCCGCCGCGCGGCGCCTGTCACTGTCACGGGCGATGGCTGTTCGCACCGCCCTGATGAACAACGGGGTGGCTTCAACGCGCATCTTCGTCCGCGCCCTGGGGAGCCAGGCCGGCGACGCCGGGGCGGACCGGGTCGACATCACCCTTGCGCGGACCGCTGGCCCAGGCATCAAACCATGACCCGTCCGAATAGTTACCTGATCCGCATGGCGATCTTTCTGATCGCCGTCGGTGCACTGGTCGCTTTGCTCTATCCGTCGTTGTTGCCGATCTTCGACAGCAATCCGGCACTGAACGGGCTGATCCTTGGGGTCATGGGATTCGGGATCCTCTGGAACCTGCTGCAGGTCCACCGGCTCACGACCGAGGTGAACTGGCTCGAAACCTATCAGAATGACCGCCCTAATCTGGCCTCAGCCGCCAATCCCAGATTGCTCGCGCCGATGGCGAGCATGCTGGGATCGCGCGATGATCATGGCAGTGGCGAAAAGCGGCGGCTGACATTGTCGGCTGGCGCGATGCGCAGCCTGTTGGACGGCATCGCGTCCCGGCTGGATGAGGGGCGGGAACTGTCGCGCTACATGACGGGACTGCTGATCTTCCTCGGCCTGCTTGGCACATTCTGGGGGCTCCTGAAAACGATCGGCGCGGTGTCGGACGTCATCGGCAACATGACCGCGGGGTCGGGCGATCTCACGGCGCTGTTTGAACAGCTCAAAACCGGCCTGGTCCGCCCGCTGGCCGGGATGGGTACCGCGTTTTCGGCCAGCCTGTTCGGCCTGTCAGGGGCGTTGGTGCTCGGTTTCCTCGATCTCACGGCCGGGCAGGCGCAAAACCGGTTTTTTAACGAGTTGGAGGAGTGGCTGGCCGGCCTGACACGCCTCGCCTCCGGCGCCCTCGCGGAAGGCGATGGGTCGGTGCCGGTCTATGTGCAGGCACTGCTCGAACAGACCGCTGAGAATATGGAAGGATTGCAGCGCATCCTGACCCGCGGCGAAGAGGGCCGGGTGCAGGCCAACCAGACCCTGCTGACACTCAATGAGCGGCTGAGCCTGCTGGCCGATACGATGCGGACCAACCAGCAGCTGATGCTGCGGATCGCCGAAACCCAGACCGTGCTGGCGCCCGCTTTGCAGCGACTGGGTGACATTCAGGGCGGGGACGACATCAGCCACGGCCATCTGCGCAACATCGAGAACACCCTGCAGCGCATGCTGCTGGATTCCGAACAGGGACGGGCGGCGAGCACCGCCGAATTGCGCAATGACCTCCGTGTTCTGACCAGGACGGTCGCCGCCCTGGCAGATCCCAAGCGGCAGACCTAGACGATGGCCCTGCGCGCCCGGCGCCACGGCAGCAACGGGCTGGACGCCTGGCCAGGCTACGTGGACGCGCTGTCCACGCTGCTGATGGTCATCATCTTCGTGCTCCTGGTTTTCGTTTTAGCACAGGCCTTCCTGACAGCGACCCTGGCCGGACGCACCGAAACCCTGGCCAAGGTGCGCGACGAGCTGGCACTGCTGACCAGCGCCTTTTCGCTGGAAAAAGAGAAGACCAGCGCGTTGGAAGGCTCCGTGGCGCGACTTGAAGACCAGCTCCGCGCCATCACCGCCAACCGTGATGTGCTGGCGACCGAACGGGAGCGGCTGGCTGGGCAGGTATCCGAGCTCAACCGCACCGTGCAGGCGGACAAGGAAACCATCGCCGCGCATCTGGCCGATCTGGCGCGGTTGGAAGAGCAGACCCGGGCGCTGCAGGCGCTGAAAGAGGAGCTGGAACAGGCCGTCGCAGCCTCGGCGGCGGCGACCGCGACCGAGCAGGAAAAGCACGCCGCGGCCCTGGCCCTGCTGGAAAGCGAAAAATCTCTGGGGGATAGTGCCCGGGCTCAGATTGCCCTGCTGAACAAGCAAGTTGCGGAACTGAAAGCCCAGTTCGCCGCGGTGCAAGCGGCGCTTGGCCTCGCCGAGCAGAAAGCCAAGGACAAGGACATCGAAATTTCCAACCTCGGTCAGCGATTGAATGCCGCGCTGGTCCGCAAGGTAGAGGATCTGGAAGGCTACCGCAGCGAATTCTTCGGGCGCTTGCGCAAACTGCTCGCGTCTCGCCCGGGCATCCAGATCGTCGGTGACCGCTTCGTGTTTCAGAGCGAGGTCCTGTTCCCGGTTGGCAGCGCCGACCTGACCCCGACCGGCATCAGCCAGATGGCGGATCTCGCGGCCAGCATCCGCGACATCGCCAAGACCATTCCGCCCGAACTGCCTTGGCTGCTGCGGGTGGATGGTCACACGGATCCGCAACCCTTGAAGGGCGGCGCCTTCGCGTCGAACTGGGAACTGTCGGCCGCCCGCGCGATTATTGTGGTGAAGCTGCTGGTCGCCTTCGGCGTTGCGCCCGAGCATCTGGCCGCCACCGGATTCGGAGAATTCCAGCCCTTCATCGCCGGAGACACCCCTGACGCCTATGCCAAGGATCGGCGGATCGAGTTGCGGCTGACCGACCGGTAGAGAGTACCGAACAGGCCCCGATCAATCAGGCAGCGTCGTGGAAGATGATCCCGAGCGTATGCCGGTGGCCGGTGTGCAGGCGGCTCACACCATGGCGCATCACAACCCGATGGTATCCGCGGGCGCCTCGATTGGGGCGTTCTCGGACAGGAAAAATCACCGCTTCGCCCTGGCGCAATGGCACGACGGAGACCCGGGACTGAGCCCGAGGCCGCTGCTCCACCAGGACAAACTCCCCGCCGGAGAAATCGGTGACCGGGTCGCTCAGCAGCACCGCCATCTGCAGCGGGAACACATGCTCCCCATAAAGGTCCTGATGCAGGCAGTTAAATCCGCCCGGACCGTATCGCAGCAACAAAGGCGTCGGTTTCGTCTGGCCCGCCGCATGGCACCGGGCGGTGTATTCGGACAAGGTCGCGGGGAAGGACGGCGCTTGCCCGAGCGCCTGACGCCACTGGTTGGCGATCACCGCCAAAGCCGGGTACAGGCTATCGCGCAGCCGCGCGACGGGGGCTGGGAGCGGGTAGGCAAAATATTGGTATTCGCCCAATCCATAGCCATGCCGTTCCATCACCACGCATTTGCGGAACGGGCCGGGCTGATCGTAGAGATCGATCAGTGCCCGGCAGGCATCGGGATCAAGCAAGGATCGGGTCGCGTATCCCTGCTGTTGCAGTTCGTCTGCGAGCGTGGCGGTGTTCATCGGTCGGTCCTACCAGCTTTGCGCGGATCGCGCCGCCCGGATCGTGCGGCTGTTCAGAGGTCCACCTCAGCCAGCGGGGTCGCTGGGTTCAGCTCCCGCTCCAATGCGGCACGCACATCGTCCAACACGGCGTCCCAGGCGCCCGGCCGCTGCTGGCGGAACAGGCGAGCGGTTGGGTACCAAGGGCTGTCCGTCCGGTTCAACATCCAACGCCAGTCGGCGGCCTTGGGGATCATGATCCAGACCGGCTTGCCCAGCGCACCCGTCAAATGCCCCATCGAGGTATCGACGGTGATGACGAGATCCAGGTTCTCGATCACGGCCGCGGTCTCACCAAAATCAGTGAGGTCATTGGACAGATCGGTCATCCCGGGGAAGCGGGGGATGATCTCCAGATCGCCGGCCGGCATCGGCTTCTGAAGCGACACAAAAACCGCCGGACCCGCATCCGCCAGCGGCAACAGGCGCGACAATGGCACTGATCGGCGGCGATCATTGGGATGGGTCGGACGCCCCGTCCAGGCCAGGCCGATCCGTCGCACGCCCGCGGGCAACTGGGCGTCCAAGCGCGCTTTCCAGAAAGCAACGCGCGCCGGGTCCGCCTTAAGATAGGGCACAGTGCCAGGGATGGTGTCGGGTTTCGTGCCAAACAGGTACGGCAGGCTGGACAGACGGCAATGGGCGGCGTGACCGGGCACGTCGGTCCAGCGGTGGCAATATTGGGTCACCCCGGGCAGGTTTTCCAGCAGCGGGCCCATTTCCGCGCTGCAGCCAAGAATGACCTCGTCTACCCGCTCAGCCGCCATAGCGATGTAGCGCGCGAACTGGATGGTATCGCCGTAGCCTTGATCACCGACGAGCAGCAGCCGACCGCCCTTGATACGCATCCCATTCCAGGGTGCTGATGTCATCGCCGGCATCGTCGCTTTGCCGGCCTCGGTCAGGTTGCGCCATTCATATTCCATCCACCCGGCCTCGAAATCGCCGTTAGCGAGCAGGATCTGCGCCAGAGCCAGATGGCCGTCGGGGTGATCGTGCTTGAGGCCGAGCGCCCGCAGCAGGCAGGCAATAGCCTTTTCCTGCTCGTCGGCGTCGGTGAAGATGAGCGACAGGTTGACCAGATGCTCAGGATTATTCGGTTCCAGCCGGACCGATTCCTGCCCGCTTTCAATGGCCGCGTCGAGCCGATAGGTGGCGCGGCACATTGAGCTGAGATGCGCATACCAGCTTGGGTTGCCCGGGCGCAGCGTGATCGCCCGGCGCAGCAACGCGACCCCGCGATCGGGATCGTTGGACATCGCCGCGATGATGCCCAGCAGGGCCAACGCCGCCGGATGGTCCGGCGAGGCGGCGAGCACGTCGTTACAAATGCCGCTGGCTTCGTTCAGGCGCTTGGCCTGGGCCGCCACCTGCGCACGGGCCAAAGCCTGTTCGGCGGATTCGGCACCGGATGCGACGGATTGCGGAACCGGGGTCTGGGCCGCGGTGTCAGTGGGAAGAGTGGGGGCTGTAAGGCTTGGGACTATGCTCATGCTCCGCAAAGTGCCTCCGGCCCTGACCGGCCGCAAGGGGACACAGCGAACCCTGTGGGCTTATTGGCTGACCCAGACGATGCGGTGGACCCAGGCGACCTCATTGAGGTCGAAACTGAAATCCGGGTGCAACGGATTGAGGCTTTTCAATTCGACCCGGCGCGCCGATCGGCGGGCGAGTTGCTTGGCCATGACAGCCCCCGCACTGGTGCGCACCACGACCCGATCGCCGCGTCGAATGGGCGACGCCGGGGAGACGACGATCAAGTCACCGTCGCGATAGACCGGCTCCATCGAGTCGCCACTGATCTCGAGCGCATAGGCGTTGGGGTCACCGACTTCCGGCAGACTCACCTCATCCCAGCCGCCCCCAACCGGGAAGCCGCCGTCATCGAAATAGCCCTCCGCCCCTGCCTGGGCCATGCCGATGAGAGGCACGCGCCGGACCGCGCCGCGCGGCTGCGCATCGCGGCTGAGCGCGCGCGCGCCCGAAACCAGAGCGGTAAAGGATTCCAGGGACGCCCCCGTGGCGTTGAGCACCTTGGCTACGCTTTCGGTGCTGGGCCAGCGGGCGCGGCCGTCGGGCATACGCCGTTTGGACACATTGAACGTCGTTGGATCCAGGCCGGCCTGCTTGGCGAGACCGGAGGCTGACAGACCATATTCGGCTGCCAGCGTGTCGAGCGCGCGCCAGACATCTTCATGCTTCATCGGGTGGGACCCATCGGGAAGTGGTAGGGCATTGTGATAGGAAAAGGCGCCCGGTGGAATAGGAAATGATACTTTGATGTTGCCATAGTATGCAACCCGTGGTTTAGTGTTCTTTGTTCGTTCTCATCTCATTCATCCCATTACAGGAGACGTCCCCATGGCAACAGCCGCCCAACGCCAAGCGCTCCCCGGATCCACCTCCATCAGAGCCGCGCATCGCGTTGCGCTGAGCGAGCGGACGCAGCCATTTCGCTCCGCGGAAGAGGCCTGGCTGTGGACCATGGGCGCACTGATCGCCCGGCGCGATGGCACCCGGACCTCATCCAGCCATGGCCGCATCGGCCGCCCCTGTGAGCCCGACGACATCGTCAAGAGCCTCGATGGGCTTTACCGTCAGCGCCGGATCGACCTCGTGCACGCCCGTATCCTGCGAATCTGGGGTGAGCGCGGGCATGCGCCCGATCCGTCCCACGGCATGGAGCGCGGCGATTGGAAGCTTTGGAAGGAGGCGTTGGATCGGTTGGAATGGCCGTTGCGGGTGAAGGGGATTGTGTCATAATATTTTCCTAATTAGGAATTTTTACATTGACAATCGATCCATATCGCCATTAAGGTTCCCCTCGTCAACGGGACGATTCCGTCCAGAGACAACCGCCATTCCTCCACCATCCTCAAAAGCCGCCCCTTTAGGGGGCGGCTTTTTTTTATCCGAAAGGGTCCCACCATGGCTTTCGCGGTACGCAACCTCTCCGTCCTCAGCTACGCTAACGGATTTACGCTGTGGCACTACAAGGCCGGCAAGGATGCCCTGGCCGTGGTGAGCGGGGATAATTATTTCGCCGATGCGTCGGACATGCTCACCGCCGGCGACCTGCTGATGCTGACCGCGGCAGACGGCGCGCGCATCGTCGCGGTCGCCTTGTCCGACATTCAGACCGTTCTGACGGCGTCGCTGGCCTGACCTCCAGGCTGGCGGATATTTGAGTTTGGCTTTTTCAGGGTTTCCATTTTGGTTGAATTTTTGACCGTCGTTCGGACGGTGATGACCCTGCTGGCCGGCCTGCGACGGCCGGCCAGACAGGTATTTCTGCAACCGCTGCTGACCGTTTTCTTGCTGACGAGCTTCAACGCCGCACTGCATATCGCTCGGGAATCGAGCGTCGTGGACGGACTCCGGGTCGCGTTTCTGGATAGTGAGGCGTCCCGCGTTCAGCGCGCCAGAGAGGCCGACAACATGACGTTACAGGCCGAACTCCGGCATTTTGTCGACTCGAATCGGGTGATCGGGCAGTTGCTGGATACAATTCTGCAACGCATGCCCGATGCCGCCCGGGTCCGCCTGGACGTCATCCATAATGGTGTCGTCGGCCTGAACGGTACCGGATTGCTCCGCTACGACGTGGTTCATGCGGTCGCGGCGCCGGGTCGCGCGCCTGATCCATTGGTACAAAACCAGCCTATGGCGGACTGGGCGGATACCCTGCCCGCCTTGCTGGCCGGCCAATGCGTGCTGCGGCAGACGGAACTGCTGCATAACCAGCAAATGCGGGCCCGGCTGGCCGGGATGGCGGTTGGCACCTTGCTCGCTTGTCCGGTCGCCGACGTGCAAGGCCGGCTGCTCGGCGCGGTACTGATCATGTGGGACCTCAGCGATCCAACCCCGGCCGGGGCCCAGCTCGCACCGCTGATGCTGCTGGGCCAGCAGATCGGGGCGCAGATCGCGGCGATCCTTGACCTGCGGGGGCCGCCGCCCTGGCCCCCGGCGGGGTAGAATACAGCTCTTGTTATCGTTATCATGACGCCTATAACGGCGCGAATCGCGTAACCCTTCCGCACGCCGCGTTACAGAGGCATAACTTCGAACTTATGACCCCTGCCCTCGCATCCGCCCTGTTGCCCCTGCTGCGCCGCCTCGATCCAGAGGATGCTCATAAGCTTGCCCTGCATGCGTTACGCTGGGGCCTGGCCGGGCGCGTGACCGCACCCGACGATCCCGTGCTTGCCGTCACGGTGCTCGGGCGTACCTTCGCCAATCCCATCGGCCTGGCTGCCGGGTTCGACAAAGATGCCGTGGCCGCCGGCGCGCTCATGCGGCTGGGCTTCGGTTTCGTCGAAACCGGCACGGTCACGCCCGTGCCGCAAGCCGGCAACACCCGTCCCCGCCTGTTCCGGCTGGACCCGGATCGCGCGGTCATCAACCGGATGGGTTTCAACAATGGCGGGCTCGCGGTCTATCTTGATAATCTGGAGCGTCTGCACAGCCGGACCGTGCCCTTGGGGGCCAATGTCGGCATCAATAAGGAAGGGGCAGACCCGGAACGCGATTACCCGCTCCTGATCAAAGCCGTTGCGCCGCATGCCGATTACGTGGTGATCAACGTCTCATCCCCCAACACGCCGGGCTTACGGGATCTGCAAAGCGAAGAACGGCTGCGCGCTATCCTCCAGGCGGTCGCGACCGTCATCGAACGACCGCCCTTGCTGGTCAAGGTCGCCCCGGACTTGTCGGACGCGGGCCTGCAAGCGGTGGTGGAGACCTGCGTCGCCGAGGGTGTGCAAGGGTTGATCGTCGGCAATACTACGATCTCCCGCCCCGCCGGGTTGGTCTCACCGTTGATCCGCAAGGATGGCGGCTTGTCCGGTGCGCCGCTGCTGCCCTTGTCCACCCGGATGCTGGCCAGGGCTTTCCTGCTCTCCCGCGGGCGGTTGACGCTCATCGGTGCCGGCGGGGTCTTCAGCGGGAAGGACGCAATGCTGAAGATTCGGGCCGGGGCTTCCTTGGTTCAGCTGTACACGGGCTTCGCCTATCAGGGTCCGGCACTGATTCCGCGGCTGAAGGCAGACCTGGCCGCCGAACTGAAATCAGTGGGCTTTCAACGGCTTCAAGACGCCGTCGGCACCGACGCGCAGGCATTGGCGGAGTACGCGTAAATGGAACATCTCTCCGGGTTCGCCACGCTGGCGCAGCGTTATGACGGATTCGTTCTGGACCTCTGGGGGGTGATCCATGACGGGGTCAATGCCTTCCCGCATGCAGTCGAGACGCTCGGCCATTTGCGGGCCGCCGGCAAGCGCACCTTGCTGCTCTCCAACGTCCCCCGCCCGAACGACGCCGTGCGCTCGATGATGCGCCGCATGGGGATCGAGGACACACTCTACACCGACATCCTGACCAGCGGCGAAGCCGTCCGCCGAGCACTGATCACCCCGCCCGATCTGTGGTGGGCGCAGTTGGGACAGCGGGTCTACCATCTGGGGCCGGAGCGTGATCGCCCGGTGCTGGAAGGCCTGAAACTGACCATCGCCGACACCCCCGCGGAGGCCGATTTCGTGCTGAACACCGGCCCGGACGATCACCGCAATCCCAGCGACATCGCCGAATTCGAAGACACGTTGCAGGCCTGTTGGGAACACCGATTGAAGATGATCTGCGCCAACCCGGATCTGGTGGTGATACGCGGCGGCGTGCGCGTGCTCTGCGCCGGATCGCTGGCGGAGCGGTATCGCGAACTCGGCGGCGATATCCGCAGCCTCGGCAAGCCCGATCCCGCCGTTTACCAGCCGGTGTTACAGCAATTGGGCATGCCGCCGGAGCGGGTGCTCGCCGTCGGGGACTCGCTGCGCACCGACATCGCCGGCGCGACGGGTGTGGGTCTGGCGTCCTGCTGGGTGCTGGATGGCATTCACGGTGCGGATCTGGCTGACGGCCGGGGCGGCTTCGATCCGGCGAAGACTGAGGCCGCGGCCCGCGCCGCCGGCATGCAACCGGTCGCCACGCTGCCGAAATTCATCTGGTAAGACCAATACAAAAACAGGGGAAACGTCCGTGTCCGAACAATCGCCTCGCAAGACAGCAGATCAGTTACGCTCCGCACGTTGGTTCGGCCCAGCGGATTTGCGGTCGTTCGGGCATCGCTCCCGCGCCATGCAGATGGGGTACGCGCCGGAGGAATGGACCGGCAAGCCAGTGATCGCCATCGTCAACACCTGGTCCGATCTGCAACCGTGCCACAGCCATTTCAAGCAGCGCGTCGATGACGTGAAGCGCGGCATCCTGATGGCGGGCGGATTCCCGGTGGAACTGCCGGCGCTGTCGGTGTCGGAAAGCTTCGTCAAGCCGACGACCATGATGTACCGCAACATGCTGGCGATGGAGACCGAAGAACTGTTACGCTCCCACCCCGTCGATGGCGCGGTGCTGATGGGCGGCTGCGATAAAACCACGCCGGGCCTGCTGCTGGGCGCGACCAGTATGAACATCCCGACCATCTTCCTGCCAGCCGGGCCGATGCTGCGGGGCAATTTCCAGGGGAAATTCCTCGGCTCTGGCTCTGATAGCTGGAAATACTGGGACGAACTGCGCGCCGGCAAGATCACCGACAAGGAATGGCTCGGGGTCGAGCAGGGCATCGCCCGGTCCTACGGCACCTGCATGACCATGGGCACCGCCAGCACGATGACCGCGATCGCGGAAGCCGTGGGCATGGTGCTGCCGGGTGGGTCGAGCGTTCCCGCCGCCGATGCGGGCCATATCCGTTTGGCCTCGGAATCCGGCCGCCGCATCGTCGAAATGGTATGGGAGGATCTGACCCCGCAGCGCATCCAGACCCACGCCGCGTTCGAGAATGCGATCGCGGTCGCTATGGCAATGGGCTGCTCCACCAATGCCATCATCCATCTCATCGCCATGGCGCGCCGCGCCGGCCTCGAGATCGGCCTCGCTGATTTCGAGCGCTACAGCCGCAAGGTTCCCGTCATCGGCAATGTCCGCCCCACCGGCAAGGCCTACCTGATGGAGGATTTCTACTATGCCGGCGGCATCTGCGCGCTGATGAACAACATCCGCGAACATCTCCACCTCGACTGCCTGACCGTTACCGGCAAAACGATCGGGGACAATATCGCGGGCGCGCAGGTCTTCAACGCCGATGTCATCCGCGGCCTCGACAACCCAATCTACGCCGAGGGCTCGCTGGCGGTGCTGACGGGCAACCTCGCTCCCGATGGTTGCGTCATCAAGCCGGCGGCGATGGAGGAACGCTTCCTGAAGCATTCCGGCCCGGCGGTGGTGTTCGACGATTACCCGTCGATGAAGAAGGCGGTCGAGGACGAGAGCTACCCCTTCACCCCCGACAGCGTGCTGGTGCTGCGCAACGCCGGGCCGCAGGGCGGGCCGGGCATGCCGGAATGGGGCATGCTGCCGATGCCGAAAAAGCTGCTGAAGGAAGGCTACCGCGACATGCTGCGGATGTCGGACGCGCGGATGTCCGGGACCTCCTACGGCGCCTGCATCCTGCATGTCGCGCCGGAAAGCTATGTCGGCGGACCGTTGGGGCTGCTGCGCACGGGTGACATCGTCACCATCGACGTGGATGCGCGGTCGATCCGGATGGAAGTGTCCGACGAGGAACTCGCCGAACGCCGTGCCGCCTGGGTCAAGCCGGAGGTGCGGTTCGAGCGTGGCTATGGCTATGTCTACACCAAGCATATCCAGCAGGCGAATGAGGGTTGCGATTTCGATTTCCTGCGCACCGATTTCGGTGCACCGGTCGCCGAACCCGCGATTTACTGAGGAACACCGGCCATGACCAAACTCAGTGACGCCACTCGCGACAAACTCAAAGGCGTCAGCACCGCGACGCTGGCCAGCGCGCTTTACAAGCGCGGCCTGCGCATCCAGATGATCCAGGATGTGCGGCCCCTCAGCGCCCCGAAAAACGGCAGCATGGTGGGGGAGGCCTATACCCTCCGCTACATGCCGGCACGTGAAGACCTCAATCCCATGACCGTCTTCCGCGACCATACGCACCCGCAGCGCCGCGCAGTGGAAGAATGCCCGCCCGGTGCGGTCCTGGTGATGGACAGCCGCAAGGATCCGCGCGCGGCCTCCGCCGGCGGGATCCTGGTCACCCGGCTGATGATGCGCGGCGAGGCCGGGGTGGTGACCGATGGTGGGTTCCGGGATTCCACGGAAATCGCCGGGCTGGACATTCCTTCCTACCATAACCGCCCCTCCGCCCCGACCAATCTGACGCTGCATCAGGCAATCGAGATCAACGTCCCCATCGGCTGTGGCGACGCCCCGGTCTTCCCGGGCGACGTGATGGTGGGCGATGGCGACGGCGTGATCGTCATCCCCGCGCATCTAGCCGACGAAATCGCCGAGGAGGCGGTGGAGATGACCGCGTTCGAGGATTTCGTCACCGAACGCGTCCGCGCAGGCGCCAAAACCATCGGGCTGTATCCGCCAACGGATCCGGCCAGCCTCGAGGCCTTCGAGGTTTGGCGGAATCAGAACAAGCGGTAGGCTGCGGCGCTCACAGCAATCGGCAGGCTGACCGTCCGCGGCCCGCCTGCCGGAGTCTCAATGAGAGAACAGCACCGGCACCGTCATCTCGGAAATCAACGTCCGGGTGACGCCGCCAAAGACCAGTTCCCGGGCCCGCGAGTGGCCGTAGGCCCCCGCGACGATCAGATCGACGCCCAGGTCAGCGGCGTAGGACAACAGCGCCTCGCCGTCCGAGATATCCCTTGCCACCGTATGCGCGGCCTCGGCCTTCACGCCATGGCGCGCCAGGTGCAGCGCGATGTCGGCCGCCGGCACCTCACCATGGACCCCAAGCCCGCGCGCCGGGTTGACCGCGAGAATGGTGACTTTCCTGGCGCGCTCCAGCAACGGCATCGCGTCGTTCACGGCCCGCGCCGCCTCGCGGCTGGCATTCCAGGCGACCAGTACATGTTCGCCCAGCGTCGCGCATTCACCGGCGAACGGCACCGCCAAAACCGGCCTTCCACTCGACATCAGCGGCGTGACAACGGTCGCATGACGGCCCGCGTCGAGAGACTGGTCGTACGGATTGGGCTGCCCGACCACCACGATGTCACTGTAGCGCCCATGCAATGCCAGGGTCGCCGGTGTCGGCCCTTCCGTCAGACGCCATTCACCCTGGAGCTCCTGGCGGCGCACCGTGTCATGAAACGCCGCTTCGATCGCCGCGCACTGCAAAACGGCATCACCGCGCATGCGCTCCAGCACCTGCTCCGGCCCCGCACCGGAGAATGCCATGCCCGCGCCATAGAAATATTCCGTATTCGGGAGATCAATGACGCACAGGCCTATGAGATGAGCGCCATGCTGACGTGCGAGGGCGGCTGCGACAGCCAGGCGGGTGGTGCTGCGCGCGGTCGTGTCGAGGTGAACCAATATGTCTTTTAGCGCCATCGATGGGGTCCTCCGTTACCGGTGTATTCCATGGTGGCGCAATCAGATCGCCTACGCCTTGATCTGGATCATTTTGCCATCACCGGCGCTTCGCCTTCGACGCGTACTTTGTGCAAAGTCGCGATCAAGGTGCGCAATTCCCGGATGGAGAAGGGCTTGCGTAACAAGCCATCCAACGGGCTGGTATCCGTATCGGAATGCGCCAATTCAGCGTAGCCGGTCACCAAGGCGATGGCCGCGGTCACGCCCTGCTCGCGCAGCGTCGTCGCGAGGTTAAGCCCCGTCATGCCCGGCATTGCATAATCCAGCAGGAAAAAATCCGGCTGCCGCGTCAAGGTCGGCAGAAGATCGAGTGCCTCCGCCCCGCCGGGCGCCTGAACGACCGTGCATCCCAGGTCTCGCAGCATCTCCATTGCGACAAGCCGCACCGCGGCGTCGTCGTCAACAACCATCACCAACAGCGACGTCATTTCCAGGCTCTCATTGGCCTGCTGGCGGACCGGCGCCTCGGTTTCCTCGTCGATCGTGGCACGGGGCAACAACAACGCCACGGCGGTCCCTTGCCCTTCGGCGCTTTCAAGCCGCACGGTTCCGCCGGACTGACGCGCCATGCCATGGCCATTATCAGCGATCATAACCCGGACATAGGCACCCGGCGCCGGATCGTCAGCGCTCGGCCCCGCTTCAAGGATTTCATTCGATGTTGTGATGGTCAGCTGTCCGCCATCCGGCATCGCATCGCGGGCGTTCAGACACAGGTTCAGGATCGCCGATTCCACCTGGCTCGGGTCAATCATCGCCGGCCACAGATCGGGGGCCAGATCGGTGATGACCCGCACCCGGCGTCCCAATGTGCTGGTCGCCAGCGTGACGAGTTCGGCGACCAGCCGATTGAGGTCCGTCGGACGCGTGGTCAGCCGCTGGCGGCGGGAGAAGGCCAGCAATCGGGACGTGAGCTGCGCCCCACGCTGCACAGCCCCGGTCGCACGCTCGATCAGGCCGGTCAAACGCTCAAGGTCCGGCTGCTTCAAGGTAACCACGAGCTGCGACACCCGATGCTGCATCAGCTCGAGGTTACCCAGCACGGTTGCCAGCATATTGTTGAAATCATGCGCGATGCCGCCGGCCAGCTGCCCCACCGCCTGCAGTTTCTGGGCTTGATGCAGCGCGGCTTCGGTTTTTTCGCGTTCGGCGACCTCAACCTGCAGCCGGTTGTTGATTTCCGACAGGGCGCGGGTGCGTTCGCCGACAAGGGATTCCAGAAGTTCGGCCTGTTACCGGCGTTCCAGGTCGCGCGCATGGAGGCTGGACGCCATGGCATTGAAGGATTGCGCCAGCATGCCGAATTCCGAACCGCCCTCGGTCAGAGCGGCGCGCACATTCAAATCGCCCTCCCGCCACCGCTGGGCGGTGCGTAGAAGCATTTCCGTGGGCACATAGATGAACCGGCGCCCAGCAAGCCAAGCCAGCATGAGCGCGATCATCGCGCAGCTTCCGGTAATCAAAAGGTCCCAGACGCTGCCATTGCCAAGATAGGCCATCGGATCCGGCGGAGACACAATCGCGATAGCGGTCAGCCCGGCTGCGCCCGGCGGGCCCGGTACATGCGCGGCCAGCCACGTCCCCCCCGACTGATCCGGCACCCGCTCAATGCCAGGCGTCGGCACAGTACGCAGCCTGCGCAGTGTTTCTGGTAACATTTGCAATGGCTTATCGACGATTGGCACCTGCCCGAAAACCGTACCGTCACGATCGGTGACGAACAGGAACGTATTGCCCACATGGGTATCCGGGGCAGGTGCTTCCTTCGCGATCTGGCGGGTGAAAGCCCCGAGGTCAAAGGCGACGACAAGAATATCGGACACAGAAGCGTTCCGGGTGATCCGCATCGATACCGGCAAAAACCGCCCTTCGAAACCGGGTATCGTGGTCACGGAACCCGTCGTCGGCAGGGCATCCACCGGCCGCTGGGGGAGCCAGGCCTGTGACTGCGGCCAGGCGGCGGCGATCGCCGGGGAAGCCGCACAAAGCAACCCACCCTCGGCGTTGGTGACCGCCAGAAATTTGGGGGAATCCATGTCATCGCGCAGCGAGGCCAAAGCCCGCTCACACGCCGGGCCGGCTACGTGTAGGGCCGGCGAATGCCCGGCCACCGAGCCAATGCGTCGCGCGCCATCGATCAGGGACGTCAAGTCGGCGATTGCCTGATCTGCCGTATGCCGGGTGATGGCAACGAATTGCTGATACCGCTCCGCGTTCCGCTGCACTTCAGTGAACAACTGCGCGGCCAGAATCGGCAGCATGCAGCCGAGGATCAACAAAAGAAGACGGGTGGAAAGCTTCATCGCGTTGGTTTCTTATGTCCGCCCGGGCGTGAGAATGGCCTGACCACCCCAATGAGTTGTATCAGACTAACCTATAACAACGCCGATGGAAATTTATCGCTTGTTTTGGGCCTCCCTTCAATAAACCCGCAAATCCCGCTGCCTGGCCGTGTCCGGCATCAGACAGGCTCCAACGCTTCCACATTCCTCGCGGTCGCGAAGGTAATCCGGGTGCCGTCAGCCAGAGCGACGGTATGCGCCGACCGCACCGGCGAGCCCGTGGCGCTGTGAACGCTGGATGTTCCAGCGGCCGGGCGGAGCAGGCCTTCCAGGTCAATCTGCGGGATATTGGCCCCGGACGCGATGCTGACACGGGCCGTCCGGGTCCCGTTCAGACGTGAATCGGATGATGGTTTTGTCGCCTGCATGGTCGCTGCCCTTTGCCACGGCGCGGGATGCGCCGCCCGATGCCGGTCAGTATCGCGCCAAATAGTGAATAAAACGTTAACAGGGCGGGGCAAAAGCGGCCTCGACGATCACGGGGACGTGAGCGGAACCCGAATCATAATACCGGGAATATAGGAAGGCCGCCGCTCATCGGCGGCCTGATGGTGCGAACCAGGGGCGAAACCCTGGCTTGGATCAGGATGCTCCGACCGGTAAAAGCGGAGATCCACCTTCGAACGCGCATCACTGTCAGCACCGGGCGCGCCGTTCGTTTCATAGGTGGGAACCGGTGCGGCATCATTCAAAGGCGGATGGGCCGGTGGAATGGGTGGAATGGGCAAGGATGGCTGCGCCGTCGCAACGACCGCCCACAAGGCCCCAAGCAGCGGCCATGGGCGTCGTCGCCGGGTCATGTGGCGGTCCCGCCAAGGCGGTGGACACCGCGGCGATCTCCCTCCGGATTGCCGGCGGGATGGCCCAGAACACCCGCCGCGCGCTCGCGCCAGGCATTGAGCGCCCAATGCACCGTCGGGAATGCGATCTCATCCCAGGGGATCTGGTCCCATTCAAACAGCGCGGTTTCGAGACTTTCCTCCCCGGCCGCATGATGCGGCGCGTCGGGGTCCGCGAACCGTGCGCGAAAAATCACCTGAACCTGGCCGATACGGGCCACGCTGAAGACACCCAGGATGCCGTCTATCGCAATCGCGGCCTCGGCTTCTTCCATGGCCTCACGCGCCGCCCCTTCCTCAAGGGTTTCGCCGAGTTCCATATAACCCGCGGGCAAAGTCCAGAAGCCACGACGCGGTTCGATGGCGCGGCGGCAAAGCAGGACGGACGAGCCCGACACAACCACCGCACCGACAACCACTTTAGGGTTCTGATAATCGATATGCCCGCAGGAGGCACAGACATCGCGTTCACGATTATCGCCGTCCGGAACCTGGCGGATGAAACTGGACATAGAACTAACGTGATCGCTCCAACGGCTCGGATCAAGCCCCCCGCTTCAGGTAACTACAGATAGCTTTGTCTCAGACCTGGTCATTGCGCAGCAGGTCGCGCAAAGCGGCAGCCGCGCGCTGGAATTCGGCCTCGGTCTCCGCGAAGGCGCCTTCCAGCCCTTTCGGATCCCCACCGGCAACCGCCAGCATGATGGTTCGCAGCCGCGCCTCGAGGGCCGCCATGGCATAGCAGCCGGCAACCCCTGCCATGGTGTGCGCCTGGGTGGAGATTTCCCGGGTCAGGCCAGATTCCAGTGCCCGCCGGAACGGCGGCAGCATCTCCTCAAGATCGACCAGACACGATTCGATCAGCACTTCCAACGTTTCAGCCGGGATATTCGCCCGCAGCTCTTCAAGTCGGTCCATGGCCAGGATCGGCATTTGTTCTTCCTCCATCACATCCTGCCGGCCATGGTTCAGGTCATCTGGTTGCTCGGGCGCCGGCAGGAACCGATCAGGCGAAGCGCCCGCCGGATGGCCCGACCACACATGCCGGCCGAGTGCCAGCAGCAAGTCCAACAAAGCGACCGGTTTGCCGAGCACGCCATTCATGCCGGCCGCGGCGAAGGCGGCCTCATCCTCTGGACCGTTGTTGCCGGTTAGCGCCACGATTGGAATCCGCCGCCCCGGTCCCATGGATGCGCGCAGCCTCTGCGTCGCTTCAATCCCGCCCATGCCCGGCATGAAGATATCCATAAACACGATATCATAGGGCGTTTGGTTCACCGCACGGATCGCGGCCTCCCCTGTCTCCGCGAGATCGACGAGATGCCCGCATCGGCGCAGCAAGGTCGCGGTGATAATCCGGTTAGCGGGCACGTCTTCCACCAGCAGCACACGTGTCCGGGGCAGCGGCCGGCGCGCCATCGCCGCGGTCAGCGAGAGCGCCTCGGGGATGACGGGCAGCGACGGCACCGATACACCCGTCGCCTGCGACGCGACCAGAATGGACGCCGGCAGCGTAAGCCAGAACGAATTGCCGGCCGGCCCCAGGGTATCGCCATCGTCGGCATGCCAGACGTCGCACCCGATGTCGCCACCCATCAGGGTTACGATATGATGGCATATCGACAGCCCCAGGCCGGTGCCGGCGGATGCGGCGGTATCGGGGCGATCAATGCGGGCGAAGGGCCGGAACAGCCGGGCACGGTCATCGGGTTGAATGACCGGTCCCTGATCCCGAACCATGATGCGCAATCCAGCAGCATGACCGGCGGACGCTGGTGGTTCCCGCTGAACCACGACCCAGACCGCACCAGGACGGGCGAATTTAACCGCATTGGATAACAGATTGAGCAAAACCTGACGCAGGCGTCCCGCATCCGCGAAGAGCTGTGCCGGCACATCCGCGCTCACGTCCAACCGAAGTTCGAGGTCGCGTGCACCAGCCTGACCACCGAACATTTCCAGCGCCCCTTCCAGGAGCGGCCGGAGCTCAAACGCGCTGTCGCGTAAGGTCAGTTGCCCGGCCTCGAAGCGCGACATTTCCAGGATATCATTGATCAGGCCCGCCAGTGCCTCCCCCGACTGGGCCGCCAAGGCGACCAATGTCCGCTGGGACTGCCCGAGTTCCCCATCCTCCAGCAATCGGATGGTATTGAGCAATGCATTCAAGGGGGTTCGTATTTCGTGACTGACAATAGCGACGAAGCGCGACTTCGCCTCATTCGCAGCCTCCGCCATCGCCCTGGCTTCATGCAGCGCGTCCTCGGCCATACGGCGTTCGGTTACGTCAGCGTAGAGGGTCACCGTCCCACCATCAGGCAGACGATTGCGCCGCAACTCCAGCACGCGTCCAACGGGCTTCGTTCGCTGTATAGTCCCGACGCGCCCGGAGCGCAGGATGGCCATGCGGCGGGCAACCTCGGCTTCGGGATCGACGATCCCGAACTCGCCGGCTTCGATCTGCGCGCGTAAAATGTCCTCCATGGACATGCCGATCTGCAGAAGCTCAGAGGGGATGCCGGCGAGTTCAGAAAAGCGGGCGTTCCATTCCATGAGGTGGAACTCCGAATCCATCATCGCGATGCCGTCGGTCATTCCGGCCAGCGTTGCCTCAAGCTGTTCGGTTTTGGCGAAGGAATAGGCCTTGGCGGCCTCCAACTCGGCATTTGCGGCCGCGAGAAGCCCCCGTTCCTCCGCCAGAGCCAGCCCGCGCATGCGCCCCTGACGCAGGACAATCAGCAACACGCTCCCGGTGATGCACAACAGAGCCGTGATAGACGCCGCGAAGATCGTCGCATCATGGTTCCAAAGCGCCGCCGGAAGCATGGCTTCGTCTTCATCGAGGGCGACGATGACCGCGAGATCGCGGCCAGGAACGCGGCGAAATCCATGGACCCGGCGCACGGCATCCGTGCCAGACGGGCCCAGCCAGAGGCCGTTGGAATCGGCCTCCATCGCCTTCATCATGGGGGTATCGGCCAGAGGCAAATTGGGCTCGACCGTATTTTGCCCGAAGCCGGCACGCAGACGGCCGTCTTCGGTGCCGACCAACATCACCACGCCGTTCGTTCCGATATTGGCCTCGTAGAAGATGTCCAGAATAGCGGAGACGCGGTAATCCGCGGCGATCGCGCCTGAGAACGTACCGTCCGGCGCCTTCAGGGGCCGGGCGACATTGAGATGCCATTGCCGCATCACGGGATCAATTGCCGCGACACCGATGAACGGCATTGGATGGCTGGGGACATCCAATTCAACGGCGAACTGGCGAACGTAGTTGAAAAAATCCCGGTCGGCGGCATTCGTGCCCACCGTTTCAGGCACAGAAGACTGCCGAATGATCCCGCGTTGATCCAACAACAGCATATCGCGGCTGATCCCCGTGAGGACCAATGACGCCGCCCGCCGTGCCTCCAGATTGAAATGTGCGGGGTCTGCCTCCCAGGCCCGAGTCATGTCCTGAAGGGTTTGATCGATCGCCAAAATCTGGCGATTGATCTGTAACGCGAAGGCCGATGCCTGGCTGGTGACCGAGGACGTGATACGGGCCGAGGTCTGATCCCGCTGGGCGGTGATGGCGCTATTGGTACCGAACCATGTCAGCGCGATCAGGGCCGCCACGGCCACCACGATGGTAACCCCGCCCAGGATATATTGATCGAGCCTCATGGTCCGAGTGGGGTTCACGGTCGGCTGCGTTCCAGTTCCAGGCGAAGGATCATTTGTTCGGTTGTTCCGGCGCATAGCCGGTTTGGAACGGTTTACGCAACCTCCAACGACACGAGATCACCAGGGTGTCAGGGCCGGTTTCCGTACGCCGGAACGACCCGCCCTGGTTGCCCAGAGCGGGGTTCCCAAAACGCGCCTTAGAGCGCGGCGAGCGCGTCGTTCAGCGTCTTGCTCGGACGCATGGCCGCCGATGCCTTCGCGAAATCGGGCAAGTAGTAGCCGCCGGTATCGACCGGCTTGCCCTGTGCGGCGATCAGTTCGGCGGAGATCTTGGCCTCGTTCGCTGCCAGTGTCTCGGCCAACGGCTTGAACCGGGCGGCCAGGGCCGAGCTGTTGTCGCGCGCCGCAAGCGCCTGCGCCCAATACAAGGCCAGGTAGAAATGGCTGCCGCGATTGTCGATTTCGCCGACACGCCGCGCCGGAGAGCGGTTGTATTCAAGAATTTTGGCATTGGCCTCATCGAGTGTCTCGGCCAGCACCTGCACATCCTTGTTCTTGGCAGTCTGCGCCAGATGTTCGAGCGATGCGCACAAAGCGAGGAATTCCCCGAGGGAGTCCCACCGCAGATAGTCCTCTTCCTGGAACTGTTCCACGTGCTTGGGCGCCGAACCACCGGCCCCGGTTTCAAACAGGCCGCCACCCGCCATCAGCGGCACGATCGACAGCATCTTGGCCGAGGTGCCGAGTTCCATGATCGGGAACAGATCGGTCAGATAATCGCGCAGCACGTTGCCGGTGACGGAGATGGTATCCAGTCCGGCACGGATGCGATCGCAGGAGAATTGCGTCGCCTCGACCGGCGGCATGATACGGATATCCAGACCGGTGGTATCCTGATCCTTCAGGTATGTTTCAACTTTTCTGATCAGCTGCGCGTCGTGCGCGCGGTTGGGATCCAGCCAGAACACCGCCGGCGTATTCGTCAGGCGCGCACGGCGAACACCCAGTTCAACCCAGTTGCGGATCGGCGCGTCCTTGACCTGGCACATGCGGAAGATATCGCCGGCTTCGACGGGGCGTTCGAGCAGGACCACGCCCTCATCGGTGACAACGCGGACGACGCCGTCCGTGGCCACTTCGAAGGTCTTGTCGTGCGAGCCGTATTCCTCGGCCTGCTGCGCCATCAGGCCGACGTTCGGGACCGTGCCCATCGTCTTGGGGTCGTATGCACCGTGCTTCTTGCAATCCTCGATGACGACCTGAAACAGGCGCGCGTAGCTGCGATCCGGGATCACGGCCTTGGCATCGTGCAGCTTGCCGTCGGCGCCCCACATCTTGCCGGATTCGCGGATCATCGCGGGCATCGATGCGTCGACGATCGTGTCGCTCGACACATGCAGGTTGGTGATCCCTTTATCGGAATTGACCATCGCAAGGGCGGGGCGTGCCGCATAGGTGGCGGCGATATCGGCCTTGATCGCCGCTTTTTCAGCGTCCGGCAGCCATTCAATCCGCGCCAGGAGATCGCCCATGCCGTTGTCGGGATCGACGCCGATCAGTGCGAAGGTTTTGGCATGCTTTTCGAACACATCCGCGAAGAACACGGACACGCAATGGCCGAACAGGATGGGATCGGAGATCTTCATCATGGTCGCCTTCAGATGCAGCGAGAACAGGATGCCCTTGCTCTTGGCATCCTCGATCTGCTGGGCATAGAAGGCGCGCAAGGCCTTGCGGCTCATGGTCGACGCATCGATGATTTCATCGGCCTTGAGCGCCGTTTTCGCTTTCAGCACCGTGACCGTGCCGTCGGTGCCGACCAGTTCGATGCGGGCATTGGTCGAAGCGGCGACGGTGGTGGCGACTTCAGATCCGTAAAAATCCCCATCCGGCATATACGCAACATGCGACTTCGAGTCCGGACTCCAGACGCCCATCTTATGGGGATTGTTGCGGGCGTACTGTTTCACGGCGCCAGCGGCGCGGCGGTCTGAGTTGCCCTCCCGCAGCACGGGATTGACGGCGCTGCCGAGCACCTTGCCGTAGCGGGCGCGAATTTCCTTATCAGCCGGCGTCGCGTCGCTGTCCGGATAGTCCGGTACGTTGTAGCCCTTGCTTTGTAGTTCTTTGATCGCGGCCTTGAGCTGCGGAACGGATGCGGAAATGTTGGGCAGCTTGATGATATTGGCTTCAGGCTTCATCGCGAGTTGGCCGAGTTCGGCCAGTTCGTCGTTGATTCGTTGCGCTGGTGTCAGCTTATCAGGAAAATTCGCCAGGATGCGCCCGGTCAGGGAGATGTCCTTCAGCTTCATCTTGATGCCCGCCGTGCCCACGAAGGCCTCGACGATCGGCAGCAGCGAATACGTCGCGAGCGCCGGCGCTTCGTCAACCTTTGTCCAAACGATTTCGAGATCTGACATGCTTGCACCTCTGCGCGGCGGGTTGGTTGGGACTGGGTTAAACTGCCCCTGAATTCGACCCGCCTTGTCGCACCAGCGTGCGGGAAGGGCAAGCCGGGGCGAATGGCTGCGCCGGCTGGCCCGATCACACGGCAGGAAGCCGCAGCCGCCGCAGGCAAAGGCCCAGCACAACCAGACCCAGCACGGGGCCCAGCGGGATGGTCCAGGCGCTCCCGACCGGCCATGTGATGATCGCGAGCGGATAGAGCGCCGCGATCGCCACTTTCTCCCCCGGCAGAAAGCCGCCATCCCGCCCGGCCCGAACCAGCCAGCCGATGGCGACCAGAGCGATCATCTGGTCATAGACCAGCGCCAAGGGCACAGCGAGCAGCGTCGCCGACAGCAGCAGCGCCGCGCGCGCCGCCGGGGTTCCGCGCTGTCGGTGCCAACAGACACCGACAACGCCTGCCAGAGCCAAGGCCACCACGCCCTGGATTGCATTGGCCGCTCCCGCTGGGACGCCCAACAAGCGCGCCGCCCCGAACGGTGTGACGATCCCGGCATAGTCGATCTTGCCCGTACCGTAGACCGATTGAGAGCCGGCGAACGCCTCGATATAAGCACGCCAGGTGTCGAATCCGAACAAGAGGGCCGACAGCAGCACGAGGCCCGCCACCATTGCCCCGGCGGCGAGGAACGCGCGCCAGCGGCGCCCCGCCAGCAACGCCACCGGTGCCAGCAGCCCGAAATGCGGCTTGTAGCAGAGCATCCCCATCAGCATCCCCGCGGTGACGGGCCGCCGATCGAGGAGCAGTGTGAACCCGCCCAGCAGCGCCGCGGTCAGAAATGCGTTCTGGCCGAGGCCAATAGTCCAGAACACGGCCGGAAAGGCGAGCAACGGCCCCAGCCAGACCCAGCCGGATTGACGCATGATGGTGCGCATCACCAGTATCAATGGCACCAGACCCAGCAGCTCAAACAAGGCATAGGCCGCATAGTAGGGTAGCCAGGCGAAGGCCGCGCAAAGCAGCAGGTAAACCGGCGGATAGAAGAAATACTGGTACGGCCCATCCGGCCCGCGCACCGCGTGCTCCATGGCCGCATGCGCCGCCTGATCGTAGGCCAGCACCGGCGAGCCGGCCAAAACCAGCTTACCAGCGGCATAAAAGCTCACGAAATCGCTTGAGGTATTGGACGCCGTACCGGTGATGAAGCCATGCTGCCAGGCCGCGAGAAAGAGCAGAAAGGCCGCCTGCAGAACAAACAGCACCGTGCCCCAGAGGATAACCCGCCGGCGGTCGAACCAGCCGCTATCGTTGCCATTCGGCGGCAGAGTAGTGGACTGTACGTCGGAGGTCATGGGCACATCCCCGGTGTCGTCCAATTGGGTGTCACCCGATTGTACGGGCCCCGCGTCCCTTGTCGAACCCTTTCCGAAGCCAAGGCCAGAATTTGGAATAACGCGCGTCCCGCTGCGTCCATCTATATACTAGACAGCTGATCGCAGCCGCGATGCCCAATCAATGGCAGGAGGATCATAATAATGAATGATATCAACGAATACCAAGGCTTGCGGGACTACCCGCTGGCGCGCCGCGGGTTCATGATGACCAGCCTGATCAGTGGATTCACCCTGGCGACCGAGCGCGCCGAGGCCCAGGCCCTCCAGACCGATACGACTGGAATCGAGGCCGGTGAGGCCCAGATCCCCGTGCCCGGCGGCTCCCTGCCCGGCTATTTCGCCCGCCCGGCGAAGGGGACCAAATTCCCCGTGATCATCGTCAATGAAGAGATTTTCGGCGTCCACGAATACATTAAGGACGTCTGCCGCCGCCTCGCTAAAGCCGGCTATCTGGCGGTCGCGACCGAGTACTACGCTCGCATCGGCGATCTGTCGAAAATGAGCGACGTCAAGCAGATCATCGCCGACGTCATCTCAAAGGAGCCGGACGCACAATACATGGACGATGCCGAGGCGACCGTCGCCTGGGCCGCTGTCAATAAGGGCGACACCAACCGCCTCGGCGTGACCGGCTTCTGCCGCGGCGGGCGCATGTCGTGGCTGTTCGCCGCCCATAGTCCCAAGGTGAAAGCCGCCGTGGCCTGGTATGGCCCGGTCGGTGGCCAGCCCAGCCCCATCCAGCCGGCTACCGCAACCGACTACGCCGATCGGCTGCGCTGCCCGCTGTTAGGGCTTTATGGTGGGCAGGATCAGGGCATTCCGGTAGACGCTGTGAAAGCGGCGCAAGCCAAGGCGAAAGCGGCGCACAAGCAGGTCGAGATCGTGATCTACCCCGATGCCCCGCACGGTTTCCATGCCGACTACCGCCCCAGCTACCGCAAGGACGCAGCCGAAGACGGCTGGAAGCGCATGCTGGCCTTTTTCAAGCAGAACGGGGTCGCCCCCAACGCCTGAAACCGGCGATCTGGCCCGGGGATCCCAGCCTCCCCGGGCCAGACCATTCGGTGATCCGCGCCCCGCCGACAATGCCTTGCGCAACCGCCCCCGGCCGTGTTTGCTCGTGACCCTGGGATAAGGAGTCGCGGCCCTGGCCTATGCGCTGCAACAGCTGATCAACGGCGTCACTTTGGGCATGATCTACGGCCTGATCGCGGTGGGTTACACCATGGTCTATGGCATCATCGGCATGATCAACTTCGCCCATGGTGACATTTTCATGGTGGGCGCCTTCCTGTCGCTGATCGCGCTCCTGGCCCTTGCCGGACTGGGCATCACCTCCATCCCCATCGCACTCGCGCTGACACTGCTGTTCGCCGCTGGTCTCGCCGCGCTGTATGGCTGGACGGTGGAGCGGGTGGCCTATCGCCCCTTGCGGGGGTCCTTTCGCCTCGCCCCGCTGATCAGCGCCATCGGCATGTCCATCGTGCTGCAGAATTTCGTCCAGGTCAGCCAGGGCGCGCGCGTGAAGCCGATGACCGCCCTCATCCCTGGCGGGTGGGAGTTGATGAACCAGGACGGGTTCACCGTGCAGCTCTCCTGGATGCAGATCGCCATCGTCGCCACCACGCTGATCGTGCTCACGATCTTCACCTGGCTGGTCACCAAAACCCCACTCGGGCGCACCATGCGCGCCTGCGAGCAGGACCTGAAAATGGCCGGCCTGCTCGGCATCGACACGGATCGCACGATCAGCCTCACCTTCGTCATCGGCGCCGCCCTGGCCGCCGTCGCGGGGCTGCTGTTTCTGCTCTATTACGGGGTCATCGACTTCTTCATCGGCTTCCTTGCCGGCGTCAAAGCCTTCACCGCCGCCGTGCTCGGCGGCATTGGCAGCCTGCCGGGCGCGGTATTGGGCGGGCTGCTGATTGGCCTGATCGAAGTCTTCTGGTCCGCGTATTTCAGCGTCGAATACAAAGACGTCGCCGCCTTCGCGATCCTGATCCTGGTGCTGATTTTCCGTCCCACCGGAATCCTCGGCCGCGCGGAGGTTGAGAAGGTATGAGGCCCGCCGTCCGCGACGCCGTCCTGTCGGCCCTGATCGCGTTGGGCCTATTCGCCCCCATGGTCGGGCTGGTGCTGAGCAATGGCGAGCAAGGTCTCGAACTGCACGGCCGCCCGCTCGCCGCCGCCGTCGTCGTCGCACTCGTGTTCTTTGGCCGCCTTGGCATGCATCTCTGGACCCATCGACCAGGGCATGAGGCACGGACGATCCGGAAATCGCTGAAAGTCCCGGCCGGAACCAGCAAATTCCTGGCCCCGGCCTTGCTCGCCGCCGCGGTGCTGCTGCCGCTGACGGGGTCGCGCTACTACGTCGATCTGGGCACGCTGGTGTTGACCTATGTCATGCTCGGCTGGGGACTCAACATCGTCGTCGGCCTCGCCGGGCTACTCGACCTCGGCTATGTCGCCTTCTATGCCGTCGGCGCCTATTCCTATGCGCTGCTGGCGGAAACCTTCGGACTGGGCTTCTGGACCTGCCTGCCTTTGGCCGGAATCCTCGCCGCCTTCGCCGGCATCCTGCTGGGCTTTCCCGTTCTGCGCCTGCGCGGCGACTACCTCGCCATCGTCACCCTGGCCTTTGGGGAGATCATTCGCGTCGTCCTCATCAACTGGGTCGAACTCACCCATGGTCCGAACGGCATCACCGACATCCCCCGCCCAACCCTGTTCGGCCTGCGCTTCAGCATGGATGACGGCGACGACACGGTCGCCGGCTTCTTCGGGATCGAGGCCGAGACCATCCAGCGGGTCATCTTCCTCTATTACGTCATCCTGGCCCTCGCGCTGCTGACCAACTGGGTCACGTTGCGCCTGCGCCGCATGCCGCTCGGGCGCGCGTGGGAGGCACTGCGCGAAGACGAGATCGCCTGCAAATCGCTGGGCATCAACGTCACCAACACCAAGCTGACCGCCTTCGCCACCGGCGCCCTGTTCGGCGGTTTCGCCGGCGCCTTCTTCGCGACCCGCCAGGCCTTCATCAGCCCGGAAAGCTTCACCTTCATCGAAAGCGCCACCGTGCTGGCCATCGTGGTGCTCGGCGGCCTCGGCAGCCAGCTCGGGGTCGCCCTCGCCGCCCTCGTCATGGTCGGCGGACTGGAAATGCTGCGCGATTTGCTGAGCACGATCGGGGAGCAGATGGGCAGCGAGCTGTTTTCCGGGCTGGCCGGCGAATTGCCAACATACCGGATGCTGATCTTCGGCCTGGCGCTGGTGGTGATGATGGTGCTTCGCCCGCGCGGCCTGGTGTCCGGCCGCACCCCAACGGCGAGGCTGTGATGCTGACCGTCACCGACCTCACCATGCGTTTCGGTGGCCTCACCGCCGTCGATCGGCTGTCGTTTGAGGCCCGGCCGGGGGATATCACCGCCGTCATCGGCCCCAACGGCGCCGGTAAGACAACCGTCTTCAACTGCGTCACCGGGTTTTACCGCCCCAGCAGCGGCGGCATCGCGCTGCGTCACGCCGATGGTGCCTCGTTCGAGCTGGCCCGCATGCCGGGCCACCGCATCGCCGCCCGTGCCAAGGTCGCCCGCACTTTCCAGAACATCCGCCTGTTTGCCGGCATGACGGTGTTGGAAAACCTGCTGGTCGCGCAACACAACACCCTGATGGCCGCGACCGGCTTCGGGGTGGTGGCGATCCTCGGCCCGGGCCGCTACCGCGCAGCCGAACGCGCGGGGATCGAAAAAGCCCGCCACTGGCTGGATCGCATCGGCCTGACCGATCGCGCCAACGACCCCGCCGGCGCCTTGCCCTACGGCGCGCAACGCCGCCTCGAAATCGCCCGCGCCATGTGCATCGACCCCGTGCTGCTCTGCCTTGATGAGCCCGCCGCCGGGCTCAATCCGCGGGAGAGTGAGGAGCTGAACCAGTTGCTGCTCGGCATCCGAGATGGTGGCTGTTCGTTGCTGCTGATCGAGCATGACATGGGCGTGGTGATGCGCATTTCCGACCACATCGTGGTGCTGGATCACGGCAAGAAGATCGCCGACGGCACCCCAGGCGAGGTTCGCACTGATCCCGCCGTGATCGCGGCCTATCTGGGTGAAGGCGACGAGGAGGACGCGGCATGACCGCCCCGCTGCTCTCGCTGTCCGGCGTTTCAACCTACTATGGCGCTATCCAGGCGCTGAAGAATGTGGATCTCCAGGTCCATGAGGGGGAGATCGTCACCCTCATCGGCGCCAACGGGGCGGGTAAATCCACCCTGATGATGACCGTCTGCGGCAACCCGCGGGCGCGGGCGGGTCAGATCATCTATGACGGACGCGACATCACGCATGAACCCACCCACCTTATTATGCGCCGGCAGATCGCGCAGGCGCCGGAAGGGCGGCGTATCTTCGGGCGCATGACGGTCTATGAGAACCTGCTGATGGGGGCCGAAACATCCGGCCAGACCAATGTCCCGGCGCTGCTGGATCAGGTCTGCGACCTGTTCCCCCGGCTGCGGGAGCGTCTGACCCAGCGCGGCGGCACGCTATCGGGGGGTGAACAGCAAATGCTTGCGATTGGCCGGGCGCTGATGGCTCGGCCGCGCCTGTTACTGCTGGATGAGCCGTCCTTGGGACTGGCCCCCCTGGTCGTCCGCCAGATTTTCGGGGCCATTCGGACCTTGAACAAAGAGACCGGGCTGACGGTGCTGCTGGTGGAGCAAAACGCCTATCAGGCGCTGCGGCTGGCCCATCGCGGCTATGTGCTGGTCAACGGCGCGATCACGATGGCGGGGACCGGGGTCGAGCTATTGGCGCGCCCTGAGATACGGGCCGCCTACCTCGAGGGCGGTCATTATACGTGATCGCGGGATTCAGACCTTCGGTGAGTCCACCTCCGGTCATCCCGCTCTAAATCATGATCGGGTCATCGTGACCCAATCATGACCTATTCTTAATTAGCAACCAAAAATATCAGACTGCGGCAAAGGGTCCGCGGCCGAACATCTTGTCGAGCGCGGCTGGCGCCGCCTTGTCGAATTGCGTGGTACGGGTGCGGACATCGTCCACCTTGGCCAGCGCCGCCTTGACCGCCGGGCGGGCGTCGATCTGCTTCACCCAGCGGCTCACATTGGGGAATTTCGCAGCCATCTCGGCCCCCATCAGCATGGGGATGTTACGCAGCCAGGGATAAGTGGCGATGTCGGCAACACCGTAGTCGCCGGCCAGGTATTCCCGGGTGGCGAGGCGTTGATCAATCACCTCGGTGACACGGACCGCCTGAGTGATGTAGCGGCTGCGGGAATAGTCGTTCCCAGACGGGGCGAAGCGGATGTAATGCACCATCTGCCCGAACATAGGCCCGACCGTTGACATCTGGGTCATCAGCCACTGGATCGCCTCATATTTGGCGCCCAATGCCCGCGGCAGCAACTGACCGGTCTTCTCGGCGAGATAGAGCAGAATCGCCCCCGACTCGAAGCAGACATAATCCTGACCGTCGGGCCCTTCGGAATCGACGATCAACGGGACCTTGGCGTTCGGGTTGAGCGCCTTGAAGTCATCGCTGAACTGTTCGCCCGTGAACACATCGAGCGGGGCAACAGTATAAGCAAGGCCAAGTTCTTCGAGCGCGATATAGACCTTCACGACGTTCGGACTGCCCATGCCGTAGAGAGTGATCATTGTTTGTTTCCTTGAAGGGATTGGCGCTTAACGCGTCTTCGGCATGTCGTAACCAGCGTTCTTCTCGACGAACCGCACCATCGTCGAAATATCGGCATTGGCGGAGTCGGCCATGATCGCGTGCCGGTACATCAGTCGCGCGGTCTGGCAGAGCCACATCGGGACGCCGAGTTCCTCCCCTTGCTCCAGCGCCAGATCGACGTCTTTCATCAGAATATGCAGCGCCGCCCCGAAATTGAAATCGCGGGTGAAGATCGAACGCGGAAACACCTTCTCCAACGCGGCATTGTTGCCGGTCCCAACGCTGATCGCGGCGTAAAGGGCTTCCGGATCGACGCCACCCTTGGTGCCCATGACGAAGGCTTCGGATGACGCCACGAGGTTGATCGCGAACAGGATATTATTAGTCAGTTTCATGACCTGCGCCGCGCCCACCTTGTCGCCGGCGATGGTCAGCGTCGGCCCCCAGAGGGACAGCAACGGACGCACCGCCGCCACCGCGGCCGGATCACCCGAAACCATCACCGACAATGTCCCCGCCCAGGCACCCGATGGCCCGCCGGAGATCGGGGCATCGACGATCGCCACGCCCTTGGCGTTCATGGCAACCTCAACCTCACGCAGGAATTTGGCGCCGACGGTGCAGGTATTGACCAGGATTTTCATCCTGGTGCCTTGCAACAGGCCGTTGTCACCGAACACCACGGCGCGGAACGCGTTCAATGTCGGCAATGAGACGAACACGATCTCACAGCTGTCCGCGAGCGCCTTCGGGGTCGTGGCCTGGCGCGCCTGCCGATCCAGCAAGGGCTGCATGGCGGCCGGGTTCGTGTCGAGGATCGTCAGATTATGCCCGCCATCGAGCAATTTGCTGGCCATCGGCTGCCCCATACTGCCGACGCCAAGATATCCTGCTTCCATATCCGTCCTCCTCCGACGCTGCGTGTGGGTCTGAGATGCCACGACATCACCCTTGCATGCAAAACCCAGCATGCGGACGGTACCGGCGGCAAGCGGTTCGGTTCCGGCCTTGTTGTCCGGCGCCGCGTGGCCTACCGAAGACCTCTGTTGGCGCCACACCGTCCCGATTGGACTCGAATCCCCATGCGAAGCGTGTTTTTGACGTTGGTCCTGATGCTGGCCGCGTTCCCCGGCCATACGTCTGAGCCGACCAGGATCACGATTGTGCAAGGCAGTCTCGGATTCAATTTCGTGCCGCTCGCGGTGGCCCGCGCCGAAGGGTATTTTGAGCAGGAAGGCCTGCAGGTTGAGGTCGTACTGACCGGCGCCGGCCCGAAAGCGATGACCGCGTTGCTCGGCGGTGGTGGGGCATTCAGCGCCTCGGTGCTGTTGGATGGGATCATGGCGCATCGCAAGGGTCTGGACGATGTGCGCGCCATCGCGACATTGTCGCACTTCTATAATGCCATGGTCATCCGCAAGGAGGTCGCGTCAGATCTGGGTATCTCTCTTGATCTGCCGTTGAAAGAGCGTGTGACCCGCATGAAGGGCATGCGGATCGGGGTGACGACGCCCGGAGCGAGTTCCGACCTCGCGATCCGCTATCTCGCGCTCAGCAATGGCCTGTCCCCGGACCGTGATCTCCAGATCGTACCGCTGGGCGGCGTGGCCCCCATGATCGCTGGCATGCAGGCCCGCCAGGTCGATGGTTGCGCTTGTATTCCGGGCGTGGACGTCGTGCTCAAGCACCAGGGCCTCGCGATAGACCTGATGCGGCCCGGGGAACTGGCCGATCTGGACGGGATCACGAACGGGACGTTGTATACGCTTGCATCTTATGCCGCCGCCCATCCAGACGTGGTTCAGGCCGTCGCGCGCGGCGTGACGAGGGCGACGATGCTGATCGCCCGCGACCCAATCCGGGCGAAAAACGACACCCGCCCGACCATGAAAGAGATGGACGACGCGACCTTCGAGCAGGCATGGAAAACCTATCTGCCGTATCTGCCGAAAGACCCGGACATCACCGAAAGCGATTTCAACCGGGAGATGGCGTTCGAGAAGCTGGCTTTGCCTCCGAACGTGTTCAAGCCGGTCAACTATGATGCGATCGTGGATGCCAGCTATGTCCGCGCGGCGGCGAAAGCGCTCGTGCCGTAGCGCGTTCCAGCGGCATGGCACACGATGATCAGCCGTCGGCAGGTCGTTCGAGCATAATCGCGGGATTCAGACCTTCGGTGATTCCACCTCCAGTCATCCCGCTGTTGCCTGATCGCGGGATTCAGACCTTCGGTGATTCCACCTCCGGTCATCCCGCTCTAATCGGCCGCGGCGGCAATCTGGCCCAACCGGGATTCCGCGGCATAGCGGCGGACGGCGTCGCCAAACTCCTCAAACATGCGGCGGGAAATGCTGTCCGTCGGCCAGTCATATTCAGGATGCCACTGAACGCCTACGGCATAGCGCGTGGCCGGCGTGACGACGCGCACGGCTTCGATCGTGCCATCCGGCGCGACACCCTCGATCGCCAGGCCAGGAGCGAGACGATCGATGCCTTGGTTATGAAGGGAATTGACCGCGATCTCGGACGCGCCGGCGAGCCTGTGCAACCAGCCGCCGGGGGTCACTCGGATACTATGGGCCTTGCCCTGCCGTACCTTGGCCGAGGGCTGCATCGGGGTGGAGTGATCCAGGCGTCCCGGCACATCCTGCAGCCTTTGGTGCAGCGATCCGCCCATGGCGACATTCAATTCCTGGAACCCGCGGCAAATCGCCAGAACCGGCACCCCACGTGCGACCGCGGCGCGGATGAGCGGGAGGGTCAACCCATCGCGCGCGGGGTCTTCCCAGGTCCCTTCCGCATGCGGCGGACCGTCATATTGGGTCGGATGCACATTGGATCGACTGCCGGTCAGGATGATGCCATCGAGGCGGTCGAGCAGTGTCTCGACATCAGCCGTTGGTCCATTGGCTGGCAGCAGCACGGGCACACCGCCGACGACAAGATCGGTCGCCCGCACATAGGTGTCCGACGCGGCGTGGTTCGGCATTCCGAAGACGCCGAACTGCTTGGTGCAGCAACTGATACCGACAAGAGGTTTCATAAACCTGAGATTCTCATGCTTTACGCATGATCCCCGATTCGAATGGCAAAATGAAGACAAATCGTGTGATTGCGCGCCGCGTAACCGTCATAGCTGGGGCCTATCCCCCGCCCGTCGAATCACCCGGCATCGCCGAGGGTTCGAAGAGTTTGGCATCGAAGCTCCCGCCTAGCTGGGCGTTGAACAGCGTCACCTTGGTTTCCTTGCGCTGGGCATCCAGCACCGTCCACTGCCGCAGAGTCAGCGGTACGTCGGCGAAGACCAGGGTCAGCGTGCCCTCCCCCGGTTCGGCGGTGCGAACCAGGCTCACGTCGATTTCCCCTGGCAGGCGCTTGATGTCTGTCACCGTGACGTCGCCCGACAGCGAGACCTTGGTGGCGAGCAGCATCCCAAGCGGCGTACGGCTGAGCGGCACGCGGCTGGTCTGGCGGATGGACGAATCCTGAAACACCAGCTCCCCATGCGAAGCGACCAACAGGAAGGGCGCGGGTGGACTATACTGAAACCGCATCCGGCCGGGGCGGGCGAGCCAGGCGTCGCCCTCACTGACCCCGCCATCGGGCGCGACCTGCAGGAAGCGCGCCTTCAGCGCCGTCAGGCCATTCAAATACGTTTCAATTCGCGTCAGATCGGCGCGATCCTGCGCGGTTGGCTGAAACGCGGGTTCAGCCCGAACTTCCCCTGGCGCCATGAGGGGCGCCATCAGGCACAGGGTCGTCAGAAGGGTGCGTCGGAACATAGCGGGGATGTGGTCTTTCCAGATGGGATTTGCAAACCCCTATTCCGCAGCCACCGGCAGGGCTTCCGCCCAGAGCTCGGGGGCCAGCTCCTCCTTCCGATCAGGGAAGAACAGCGCGCAGGCCAGCGTCACCACCGAGAAGGCCGCCAAAACCAGCGTAACGGCGGTCAGATTGCCAGTGCGCTCATGCAGGAAGCTAACCACCGGTGCCGAGGCGGCCGCGCCGAGGAAACCCACAAAAAAGCGAACCGAGTAGATGCGGGCCCGCAGCTCCGGTGAGATGTAGCGAGCCGCCATCGTCTCGTTCACCGTCACCTGCCCGAAGATGGACGCCGCGACCGCACCCGCCAGCGGCAGCACCAGCCAGCCTTGCGCCACCGACAGCGCCGCCATCGCTGGTGCCAGGACCATGCTGATCGGCAGGAACACCCGCTTGAGCGTGTGCTTGTCGATCAGCCGACCGACCGTGAATTGGGTCAAGGCCCCGCAGAGGGTGGCGAGAAAGGCCAGCGCGCCGACAACCGGCAACAGATTGGGCGTGTCGGCCAGCCGCTCCTGCATCAGCTTGGGCAGCAGCAGCGTGAAGGCATTGAACACCAGACCGGAACTCGCGGCGATCAGCATCAGCACCAGCACCGCCCGCCGCACCAGGGCGCGGGGAATGGTCGGAAACGGCCTCGCACCGCGATGCGCGGGCCCACCCACGATCGGGGTCCGCACCCACAGCAGGCCCACCACCGTGCACAGAAGCCCCGGCACCAAAAAGGCGGCGCGCCAGCTGAACTGCGCCGCCATGAACGCCGTCACCACCGGTGCCAACGCCACCCCGATATTGCCGAACACGCCGTTGACCCCGATCGAACGCCCGGGCTTATCGCCCGCTGCCTCCACCAGCATGGTGGTGCCGATCGGATGGTAGATCGCGGTGAAGACCCCCACCCCGCCGAGCGTCGCGGCCAGGATCCAGGGACCGGGCGCAAAGGCGGAGGCGATCAGACACAGACCCGTCCCCAGGAAAAAGGCCGTCATCAGCGGTTTGCGGCCGACGCGCTGCGCCAGCCAGCCCTGCGGCAGTGACAACAGGCCGTAGAGCACGAACATGCCCGTCGCCAACGCCAGGATGGGACCGTAAGCCTCCCCGAACAGCCCGCCCGGTGCGGCCATGGCCAGCACCGCCGTCGGCAGGATCAGCAAGCTGTAATGGGTAAATGTATGGGCGGTATTGATGAACACGATCTGACGAGCGGCGGGAGTCATTGAGTGGGTCCCTTGAGACGGCCGAAACGCGGCAGCTTCGTCCGTGCGAGGACGAACTGCAAGTCCGGCGCATTTTTCGCCCCGCGTTAACCGTTTCTTCACTCTTTCGCGCGAACATGGGGCCGAAACCGGATCCAGGTGAGCCCGCATGTCTTCCACGCTTTCCCATGCTGACGTGGCGCGACTGATCTCCGAACCGTCCTCCGCCTCCCGGGTGGTGCTGGCCGGTAAGCTGGGGCCAGAGCTCGACAGTCCGCGTCTGACCACCCGCGAACTGGATCTGGCGCAGGACATTGTCCGCATCCTCGCCAAAGATGTCGAGGAAACGGTCCGCACCACGCTCGCGGCCAGCGTTCGTGCGTCCCGCAATCTGCCGCATGACGTCGCATTGCGGATCGCGTCGGATATCGAAGCGGTGGCGCTACCGGTCCTTGCGGCATCGCCCGTGTTGACGGACGCGGACCTGATGGCGTTCGTACGGGATGGTTCGGCGGCAAGGCAGCTCGCCATAGCCCAACGTCCGGTGGTGGCGGAGCCGGTGTCCGACGCTCTGGTCACCCATGCGGGGGAGGATGCCGTCGCCGCGCTTCTGGCCAATCCCGGCGCGATCATCGGTGAACCCGCGCTGGATCGCGCGGTCGATCGCTTTTCGGCCAGCGAGGCGGTCAAGGGTGCGATGGTGCGACGCGAAACGCTCCCCGCCGCGGTGGCGGAGCGGCTGGTGACGCTGGTTTCCATGCAACTGCGTGATCATCTGGTACGGCATCATGCTTTACCCGCGGCGGCGGCGGCCGACATCGTGATGCGCGGGCGGGAGCAGGCGGTGATCCGCCTCAGTGCCGGCGCTGGGGACGGCGACCTGGCGGCCATGATCAGCCAGATTTACCGCGGCGGACGCCTGAGCCCATCCTTGGTGCTGCGATCGCTCTGCACCGGCGATATCGGGTTTTTCGAGGCAGCGATGGCCGAACTGAGCGGTGTCCGGGTGGAGAACGTCCAAATCCTGCTTCGGGATGCGGGGCCCCATGGCCTGGTTTCGTTGTACCGGCGAACGGGGCTACCAGATCGGATGTTCGCGGCGGTGCGGGCAACGATGGATGTGGTCCAGGAAACCGGCTTCAATGGGGAGGCCAGGGAACTGGAACGCTACCGCGCGAAAGTCATCGCCCGGGTGCTGACGCAGGTGCGGACCTTCGACGCCGCCGATGCGGACTATCTGGTCGATCGACTGGGCGACGCCCTGGCGGCGTAGAGCGTGATCGGCGGAGGTGGAATCACCGGAGCCGTGAATCACGCGATCAAACAATCACGCTAGGCCGGCACGCCTTTGCTGGTTGAATACTCGAAATGCAGCGCCTGATCCGGATGCACCACCGCGAACGCGGCATGGGCCGCCATTGCCGCCTCACTAAAGCCCTGCAGGATCAGTTTCAGCTTGCCGGGGTAGTTGGCCACGTCGCCGATGGCGAACACGCCCGGGGTACTGGTCTGGCAGGTCGCGGGATCGATGGTGACGTGATGCAAATCGCGCTCCAGCCCCCAGGACGCGATCGGGCCGAGGTCCATCGACAGGCCAAAAAACGGCAGCAACACATCGGCCGGGAGCAGTTTCGTGTCGCCCTTCAACGTCGCGACCTCCACGCCGGTCAGCGTGCCGCCAGTGCCGTGCAAAGCATGTAATTGATAGGGAATGACCATCTCGACCTCCCCTCGCGCCGCCGCGGCATCGAGCTGGGCCGCGGTTTCCGGGGCCGCGCGGAATTTGGGACGCCGATGCACGACCGAAACCTGGGCGATGTCCTTCAAGGCCAGTGCCCAATCCACCGCGGAATCGCCGCCGCCGGCAATGACCACGCGCTTGCCACGCAAAAGCTCCCGCTGACGGACATAATATTGGACCGCGCCCGTGGCCTCATAGGCTGGCAGGCCTTCCAGCGGCGGGCGGTTGGGGCCGAAGGCGCCAGCGCCGGCGGCGACGATCACCGCCCTGGCCTTGATCGTATCCCCCTGATCGGTGGTGAGCACGAAGGCGCCGGCCTGACCGCTGAGGGTTTCGACCCGCCGCCCCAGCAGACGCGGTGTGTCGAAGGGCGCGATCTGCTGTTCCAGCTTCGCGACCAACTCCCCCGCGTCGATCGCCGGATGGGCCGGGATGTCATAAATGGGCTTTTCCGGATACAGCGCGGCGCACTGCCCACCGACATCGGTCAGCGCGTCGATCAGGACGGCGGACAGTTTGAGCATGCCAAGCTCGAACACCGAGAATAACCCGACCGGGCCCGCGCCGACGATCGCGACGTCGGTTTCGATTTCCTGTGCCATCATTGCCCCCTGGAACACCAGCCGGCTGCGCGTTACCCCTCACCGCGCTCCAGAGCAATACCGGTTTAGGTTGAATCGCGCAGCGATCCACAAACCGGTAAAATGGCTCGATAAAATATATCTAAAGTATGTGCGTTGTCAGACGGACACGCTTCAGCGGGGCGGACAGATGGCAGCAAGTAGGTGTCAGCGACGGTTTTGAAAGGGGTGCGGATGCCGGCGAAAGGACGAACAAAGGCGGGAACGAAAGCCGTGGCGAACGAGCTAAGGCGATTGGCCGCAGCGGTCGCCGTGACCCAGCCTGCCACGCCGCCCGAATCACCGGCGCGGGAGCCAGCGGCGACGGCGGCGGAGAGGGCGGCGGAGAGGGCATTTTTCGACTCCCTCGGGGGTGATCCCTGATCGCGAAATCGTCCGGCCATTACCGATCCAGCCAGACATCCTCCATCCGCCAGCCGTTGAAGATGCTGTTGACCATGATGGTGATGTTCTTCACCTCCGGGCGCCAGCAGGTGCCGCCGCGCAAGTAGTAGATCATCGGCCGCACCGCCTCTTCGGTCAGCTTGCGGTCGATTTCCCACGCGATCTGCTTGCGTTTGGTCTGGTCGCGCTCAGCCGATTGTTTCGTAATCAGCGCATCGACGTTTTTGTTGCAGTAATCCATGTAGGTGCGTGAACCGCAGGCGTAGTTCTCCGGATAGTTCTGATCCGGATCGTCCACACCGTTTCCGACCTGACTGAGGGCGATCTGGTATTCGCGGCGGATGAGCTTGGGGACCCAGATCGCGGTTTCGATCACGTCGAGTTCGGCGTCGATATAAATCTCCTTCAGCTGGCTGATCAGGATGATCGAGGAATCGCGGTAGGTGGGGATGTTGCGGGTCGATAATTTCAGCGCCAGACGCTTATCCGGGCCGTAACCATGCGCCTCCATGATGGCGCGGGCCTTGGCGCGGCTTTTGGCGACGTCGGGGTCGTAGCCGGGCATGGTGGCCAACATTTCCTTCGGCATGCCCCAGCTGCCTTCGGGCTGCGGCTGCATGGCGCCGCCGATATCGCCCTGGCCTTCGGTCTGAATGTCGATGAAGGCCTTGCGATCGATCGCCATGGCGACCGCGCGGCGCACGTCCAGGTTGTCGAAGGGCGGCACCGGGTTCATCAGCACATTGGCGGCCACGTTCATCGGCGAGATGTCGCAAATCGCCTGCGGCATCTGCTTTTTCACATCGGCCACCAGCGGCACGGTCAGCTCATAGGGGAAGATCATGTCGAAATTGCCCGCCACCAGCGCCAGGATCGCGGTGGAACGGTTAGGGATGATCGTCCATTCGATCGCATCAAGGTAGGGCAGGCCCGGCTTCCAATAGTTGGGGTTGCGCACCACCTTGATCGATTGATTGGACTTGTATTCGACGTATTTGAACGGCCCGGTGCCGATGGGGTTCTGCCGCATCTCCCGCGGCGACACATGGCATGGGTACATCGGCGTGAAGCCAGAGGCGAGCAGGCCGAGCAGCGCCGGCTGCGGCGCTTTCAGTTTGACTGCGATTTCCTCCGGCCCATTGACGGCCACGCTTTCGATGTTGGAGTACCAGCCTTTACGGAAGTTGACTTTGAAGTTCTCCTTCGCGGTGCCCATCAAAAGGTCGAAGGTGCATTTCACATCGGCCGAGGTGAAGGGTTTGCCGTCATGCCAGCTCACACCCTTGCGTAGCGCGAATGTGAGGGTTTTGCCGTCTTCGCTCCATTTCCATTCGGTCGCGAGTTCGGGGACGATGCCGTCGAGCGTGTTCTGGCGCTTGTGCTGGTCGAAGATCACCAGGTTGTTAAAGATCGACATCGCCGGCGCGTTGACGGAAATGGTGCCTTCTTCGTGGATCGACATGCTGCCGGGGCTGTCGCGATGAGTGAGGCGCAGTGTGCCCCCCTGTTTCTGCGCCTGGGCCGGAGAGAAGGTCAGTGCGGTCAGCAGGCCGATGATGGCGAGTTTGACCACGGCTCGAATGCGACTCACGTGGGGCGTCCTTCCCTGGATTATCCGTTGGCGGCTTGTGTTGACAGGACTGTGGCACGGGGGGCGGGCCGGCTCAATCGGGAAGAAGCTGCCAAATAAAGCGCCCACGGGAGCGCCCACTGGAGCACCCACTGGAGCACCCACTGGGGTTGGTTCTGTCCCGCCCTCAGAAATACGGACAGGCGCACCCCGACCCAGCGATAGACCCGACTCCACCCCTACGGCACACTACCAGGCATGTTGTCCCGCCCCCTCCCCGACCTCCAGGCCACCGAAGGCCTGGCCGCCGCCCTGGCCGCGCGGGTGCGCCGCGGCGATTCGATCCTCCTGTCGGGCCCGCTGGGTGCCGGTAAGTCCGCCTTTGCGCGTGCGTTTCTGCGGGCGCTGACCGCCGATGCGGCGCTGGAAGTGCCCAGCCCGACCTTCACCCTGGTGCAGAGCTACGACACGCCGCGCGGGCCGGTGCATCACTTCGACCTCTGGCGCCTGACGGATTCAACCGCGATGGCCGAACTCGGCTGGGACGACGCCACCGATGACATCGTGCTGGTGGAATGGCCCGACCGCCTGGGCCCGTTGACCCCGGCACGGGCACTGACCCTGACGCTGCGCATCACCGGGGACGACTCCCGCGCCGTCACGATCGAAGGCTGGGACGATCGGCTGGGGGACCTGGCATGACCCGGGATGAGGCTATCGCCGCGTTCCTGCGCCAGCACGGCCATGAAGCCGCGACCATAACCCCCCTGGCACAGGATGCGAGCTTCCGGCGATATCTCCGCCTGAGCGGCGGCCTTGTACTCATGGACGCCCCGCCGCCGGAGGACATAACCCCGTTCCTGCGCATCCGCGCCCACCTCGCCGCCATTGGCTTGTCGGTGCCCGGCATCGTCGCGGCGGACGAAACCCAGGGGCTGCTGCTGGAGGAGGATCTCGGCGACGACCTGTTCGGCAGCATCCTCACCCCCGACAATGCAGCGATGCTGTTCAATGCCGCGGTGGACACGCTGGTGGCGATCCAAAGGGCGGCGCCACCAGCGGCGTTGCCGGCGTGGAACACCACCATGATGCGCGACACCGCGCTGGGCACGCTGTTCGACTGGTGGTGGCCAGCGGCGTTTGGCACCCCCGCCCCTGACGACGCCCGCCAGGACGTGGCCGCGGCGTTGACCACCATGCTGGCGCCGCTGGCGGCCGGGCCGACATGTTTTGTGCACCGCGACTTCTTCGCCGGCAACCTGCTATGGATGCCCAACCGTACCGGCATCCGCCGTGTCGGCCTGATCGACTTCCAGGGCGCCGCCCTCGGACATCCCGCTTATGATCTGGTGTCACTGATGCAGGACGCGCGCCGCTCGATTAACCCAACCCATGAGGAACGCGCCCTGCAGCGCTACTGCGCCGCCCGGCCTGATCAGGATCCATCGGCATTCCGCGCCGCCTATGACGCCTGCGCGGCGCAGCGGCATCTGCGCGTGGCCTGCCAGTGGGTGCGGCTGGCGGTGCGGGATGGGAAACCGCAGTACCTGGCGTATGGCCCCCGCACCTGGGCACTGCTGGATCGCGCATTGGCCCGCCCGGCCGCGGCGCCATTGGCCGCGGCACTGGATCACTGGGTACCTCAGGCCAAACGGGGGAATCCGCCCCTTCAGACGATGGCCGGCGCAGACCCGGCGATGATGGGCAGGAAAGCGTGAGCAACCCCATGACCATCCACCCTCGGACTGCCATGGTCCTCGCCGCCGGCCTGGCAACGCGCATGCGGCCGCTGACGGATCACACCGCCAAGCCGCTGCTGATGCTGGGCGGGCAGACGCTGCTGGATCATGCGCTGGATCGCCTGGCCGAGGCTGGAGTCGAAACCGTGGCCGTCAACGCCTTCTGGCAGGCGGACAAGGTGGCCGCGCACCTGGCATCCCGCACCAAACCGCCGACGACGGTGCTCCACCGGGAAACGACGTTGCTCGACACGGGCGGGGGGGTGAAGAACGCGCTCGATATCCTCGGCCCGGATCCGTTCTACGTGATCAACGGCGACGCGGTCTGGCTGGATGGGCCAACCCCGGCACTGACCCGGCTGGCGCGGGCATGGAGCGATGATGTGGACGCGGTGCTGCTGCTGCACCGGACATGCCAGATCATGGGGGACGTCGGGCGCGGGGACTTCGCCCTCGATCCGCTGGGCATACCGCGGCGGCGGCGGGAGCGGGAGATCGTGCCTTATCTGTTTGCCGGGGTGCAGCTGATGCACCCGCGCCTGATGGACGGCATGCCGGACGATGCGTTCAGCACCAACCGGGCCTGGAACCGGGCTTTGGACGCCGGCCGCCTGCGCGCGGTGGTGCATGATGGGCACTGGTTCCATCTTTCCACGCCTTCAGACCTGAAAGACGCAGAAGAGGTGATGCTCGCCCCGGTGACGGGTGACGCGAAATGGCCGTGGCGGTAACCAAGGGGCGTTGAACATGGCGGCGCTGAACCTTTTCACCCTGCCGCCGTATGTCCCCTTTCTGGACGCTATCGCCGCCGCCTGGCTGGCGCGCGGCGATGACCCATTGCAGATGGCCCGAGGCCTGATCCTGCTGCCAACCCGCCGGGCGGCGCGCGCGCTGGCGGACGCGTTCCTGCGTCTGTCAGATGGCAAACCGCTGCTGCTGCCGCGGATCACCGCCCTCGGTGCATTGGATGAGGCGCCGCTGACCCTGGCGGGCGCACTGGACCTGCCGCCGGCGGTCGAGCCGATGCAGCGCCTGGCTGCGCTGACGCGTCTGATCCTGGCGATGGGGGGACGGAACGGCGCGCCGAAGGGCGCAGACCGGGCATGGCTCCTGGCGCAGGAACTGGCCCAGCTGATGGATGAGGCGGAGCGGGCCGAAATCGACCTCGCCCAGCGGCTGCCGGACGCAGCAGACCCGGCCTTTGCTGAGCATTGGGCGGAGACGCTGACGTTTTTGCATATCGTGACGGAGGCCTGGCCGGCCTGGCTGGCCGATAACGGGCTGATGAACCCGGCGGCACGGCAGGTCGCGCTGCTGAACGCCCAGGCCGAGGCCTGGCGCGATGCCGCGCCGGAGGAGCCCATCCTGATCGCCGGTACCACCGCCGGGGTACCGGCCGTGGCTCGGCTGCTCGCAGTCGTGGCGCGGCTGCCGGCCGGCCAGGTGGTGTTCCCGGCGCTGGATATGCTGATGGACGATGCCGCCTGGACCGACCTGGAGGAATCGCATCCGCAGGCGGGGTTGCAGCGGCTGCTGCATGGGCTCGGTGCGACGCGCGACGATGTCATGCCCTGGCCCTGGCCCCTGCAGCCCGCCAACGGCGTGCCGGAGGGGCGATTCGCCCTGCTCTCCCGCGCGCTATTGCCGGCCAAGGCGTTGTCGGCATGGCGCCCGATTGCTGATGAGGCGGCCCCGGACCTGGACGGGATCTGGCGCCTGACGGCCGCGGATCAGCAGGAGGAAGCCGAGGCCATTGCCATCTTGCTGCGTGGCGCGCTCGAAAGCCCCGGCGCGTCCGCCGCCTTGGTCACACCGGACCGCATGCTGGCCAATCGCGTCACTGCCGCCCTGCTCCGGTATGGCGTGGTCGCCGATGACAGTGCCGGGGAGGAACTGGCCGATACCCCGCCCGCGGTGTTCCTGCGCTTGCTGATCCGCGCCGTCGCCGAATCGCTGGCCCCGGTGCCGCTGCTGGCACTGCTGAAACACCCGCTGGCCGCCGCTGGCCTGTCCCCGGCCGCCTGCCGGCGGGAGGCGCGGGCGCTGGAACTGGCGATCCTGCGCGGACCGCGGCCCAACTCGGGCTTCGCCGGCATCCGGATGGCGCTGGATCAGCAAAACGCCCCCGAAGCGATCCAGGCGTTCTGGAAACAGGTGGTCCTATGCCTGGAGCCCGTCCTCCGCATGCAGTCCGCGGTTGAGTCCAGCCCGCTGGAGGCACTGGCCGCGGTGATCGGGGCCGCTGAACGCCTCGCCGCCACCGATGCAAGCACCGGCCCTGCCCGGCTCTGGTCCGGCGAAGAGGGTGAAGCGCTGGCAACCCGCCTCTCGGACGTGCTCGCCGCCCTTCCCGGCATGCCGGATCAGAGGTGGGCGGTGCTGCCCGGGTTGCTCGACGCCGTGCTGCAAGGCGGGGCGGTGCGTGACCGCCGCGCGATGCGGGGGCGCGACGGGTCACTGCATCCGCGCGTGTTCATCTGGGGGCTGCTGGAGGCGCGGCTGCAAAGTACCGACCTGCTGATCCTCGGTGGCCTGGCGGAGACAGTCTGGCCGCCGGCAACCGACCCCGGCCCCTGGCTGTCGCGGCCGATGCGAAAAAGCGTCGGGCTGCCCTCACCCGAGGAAATCGTCGGCCAGGCCGCGCATGACTTCGCAGCCACGGTCTGCGCGGCGCGTCAGATCGTTCTGTCCTGCCCGGAACGCCGAGACGGCGCCCCGGCCGTGCCAGCGCGCTGGCTGACGCGGCTGGAGATGTTCCTGGCCGGACGAAATCTGTCTTTGCCCGCGCATCCCGCCGCCGCCTGGGTGCGGGCGCTTGATCTGCCGGCGGATGGGCCCCGGCCGGTGCCGCCGCCGCGACCCAACCCGCCTGTCGCACGCCGTCCGCGGAAGCTGAGCGTGACCGAGATCGAGACCTGGATCCGCGACCCCTACGCAATCTACGCCAGGCACATCCTGAAGCTGAAAGCGCTCGATCCGCTCGACCAACTGACCGATGCCAGCGATTACGGATCGCTGGTGCATGACGGGATGAAGGCCTTCTACAGCGCCGCCGGGCGGCGCTGGCCCGCCGATGCGCCAGCGCGGCTGCGGGCCGCCATGGCCAAGACGCTCAAGCAGGCAGGGCTGCGCCCGGCCTTGCAGGCCTGGTGGCGGCCGCGGCTGGATCGCATCGCCGACTGGGTCGCGGAAATCGAGGCAGCACGCTGGGCGGCGGATCCGCCGCATGCCATCCGGGCGGAAGTGCCGGGTGCGCTCGATCTTCCGTCCGGCCGTGGTTTCCGGCTGACAGGCCGGGCGGATCGCATCGATCGGCGGGGCGACGGGACTCTGACGATTTTCGACTACAAGACCGGCACGCTGCCAAAGCAGACCGACGTCGAAACCGGCCTTATCCCGCAGTTGCCGCTGGAAGCCGCGATGGCCGCCGCCGGTGCCTTCGGACCCGAAATCTCCGGGGCGGTCACGGAATTGCTCTACTGGCACCTGACCGGCGGCACCACGCCGGGGGAGTCTTTGCACTTGTTCAAGGGTGCGGCCGCACCCACACAAGCCGCCGCGGCCACCGCGCTGGATCGACTGCGCGGCCTGATCGATGCCTATGACGACCCGGCCCGCGCCTATCTGTCGCAGCCGCACCCTGGTCAGACGCCGCGCTTCTCGGACTATGTCCAACTTGCCAGAGTCGCGGAATGGCAGGCAGCCGGGGACAATGAGGAATGAGCGCTGTCGGAGCAAATTGCCCAAGCACCGCGCGAGTGGGGTGTTTAGCGCAGGGGCAAAACAGCGCCTCCTTCACAGATCGGGCCCGCCCATGACCGAGGAATCCCCCCGCGACCGTGCCACTCGGGCGCAACGGGAGGCCTCTGACCCCGCGGTGTCCGCCTTCGTCGCTGCCTCCGCCGGCTCGGGCAAGACCAAGCTTCTGACCGATCGGCTGCTGCGCCTCATGCTGACCGACGGCGTAAGGCCGGAGCGGATCCAATGTCTGACTTTCACCAAAGCCGCCGCGGCCGAGATGTCGGTGCGGCTGCAACGCCTGCTCGGCGGTTGGGTGACGATGGACGATCCAACGCTGGACGCGGCGCTGATCGCGTTGGACATGATCCCGACGCCGTCGCTGCGCCGGACCGCGCGGGCCTTGTTCGCGCGGGTCCTCGATCTGCCCGGCGGCATGCGTATTGGCACCATTCATGCCTTCTGCCAGTCCCTGCTGCGCCGGTTCCCCCTGGAAGCCGCGCTATCGCCGCATTTCCAACTGGTGGACGACCGCGATGCCGAGGACGCGCTGACCGAAGCCCGCGAAGCGATGCTGACCAAAGCCGAAGCCAACCACCTCAACATTGCGCTGGAGTTGCTCGCTGGCCTGTCGAGCGCGGAGCAATTCGGCGCCAACGTCAAAACATTGCTGGCCGATCGGGATCGGGTGACCCAGGCGCTGGCGCATCCCGACCTCGCGGGGGCGCAGCGTCGGGCGCTGGGGGTCACGGCCGACAGCGCCGATGCGCTGATCGCTTCGGCGGTGAACTGGCAGGAAGAACCCGGCCTTCGCAATGCCGCCCTGATCGTGCGCAGCCTGGGTTCCCCGGGGATCAAGAAAGCCGCTGAAGCGATGCTGGACTGGCTCAGTTGCGATGCCGAACACCGGTCTGCAAATTGGGATGTGTGGCGCAGCTTGTTCATCACCACGCAAGATAAGGTTTTTTCCGCAAAATCCTTTGTCAGCCAGGGAGTTACCAAAGCACATCCGGATCTGGTGGAGATTTTCTTCGCGGAGGGCGAACGCATCCTCGCTGTGCAGGACTCGCTGCGGGCTTTGAACCTGGCCGAAGCCTCGGCCGCTTTGTTCAGCCTCGCCGCGCCTGTGCTGACAGCCTATGCGGACCACAAAGAGCGGACCGGGCTGTTGGACTACGACGATCTGATTGGGCGGACGTCGAAGTTATTGCACGATCCGGGGGCCGCCTGGGTGCTGTACAAGCTCGACGGCGGCATCGATCATCTGCTGCTCGACGAGGTACAGGATATCGCGCGGCAGCAGTGGCAAATCGCCCACGCCCTTACCGACGAATTCTTTGCTGGTTTCGGCGCGCGCGACCAGCGGCGCACCGTTTTCGCCGTCGGCGATCCCAAGCAGTCGATCTTTGGATTTCAGGGGGCGGATGTCTCAACATTCGAATCCTCCCGCCGCCGCCTCGCGACAACGGTGCGCGGCGCCGGGGAGACCTTTGTCGATGTTCCCCTCGATGTGTCCTTCCGTTCAGCCGAACCCGTGCTGGCGCTGGTGGACGCGGTGTTCGGCGATCCCACCGCCGCCCTGGGCGTGGTTACCCCGGGGGACACTCTGGCCCATTTCGCCAATCGCGCCGGGCATGCGGGGGCGGTGGAGCTCTGGCCGCTTGCCCCCCTACCCGACGCGGCGAAGCCTGATCCAACCGCCGTGCCGGACAGCAACCAGACCCAGACCGACGCCCCGAAAGCCCTGGCTGACCGGATCGCGGACTGGATCAAGGCGCAGACCGACGGCTCGGTCCGGCTTGAAAGCCGAGATCGGCCGTTGCGGCCGGGCGATGTGATGGTGCTGGTGCGCCGGCGCAACAGCTTCGCCGTTGCGTTGGTGCGGGCGTTGAAAACGCGCGGCGTGCCGGTGGCGGGCATGGACCGGATGGTGCTGACCGATCAGCCGGCGGTGCAGGACCTGATGGCTCTCGCGGATGCGCTGCTGCTGCCGGAAGACGACCTGACATTTGCCGCCCTGCTGACCAGCCCGCTGGGTGGTCTGGGCGACGACGACCTCATGGCACTCTGTATCGACCGGGCCGGCACGGTGGCGGAGGCGTTGCGCCGCCGCGCCACAGAGCGACCCCAGTGGCAGAAGGCCTGGACATTCTTCGCCACTTTGCAGGCCCGGGTCGATTATGCCACGCCCTATGCCATCCTGGCGGAGGGGCTGGGCGCGTTGGGCGGGCGGGCGCGGTTGCTGGCCCGGCTTGGCCCGGAAGCGGCGGAGCCGATCGCGGAATTGCTCAACGCGGCGTTGACCTATAGCGCGATCCACCCACCATCCCTGCAAGGGTTCCTGCACTGGATCCGCCGCTCAGGCGCCGAAGTGAAGCGGGAGGCGGAGGCCGCGGGCAATCTGGTGCGGATCATGACCGTACACGGCGCCAAAGGCCTACAGGCGCCGGTGGTGATCGTACCCGACACCACCGCTATGCCGACGGATCGAAATACCATTGTTTGGGCGGACCAGGCCGTGCCCCTCTGGACCCCCAACAAGGCGCTGCGCTGCAAGGCGGTAGAGCATATTCGGGCCGACGCATTCCAGCGGGAAATCGCGGAATACAACCGCTTGCTTTATGTCGCTCTAACCCGCGCCGAAGACCGGCTGATCATCTGCGGCTGGCAGACAAAGCGGGGTATCAGCGATGCCAGTTGGTACAGGGCTGCTGAGCGCGGATTCGCTCGGATAGCAGCGTCCGAAGAAGCATTTGGCAGTTGGGGCGTGCTGCGGCGGTTCGCCGCCCCGCAAATCGCCGTCCCCAGTGTGGGACCGTCCGGCCACACGGCCCCAAATCCTGAACCGTTGCCCGCCTGGATTGGCCGCTCACCGGACTGGACCGCCGCGCCCGCGCCGTTGGAACCCGCTCGGCCGCAGCCTTTGGCCCCAAGCCGGCCAGATGGTGGGGAACTGGGAACGGTGCCGGAAGTGGCTTCGCCTTTGGCCGAACGGATGGAACAAGGCGACCGGTTCCGCCGGGGCCAACTGATCCACGGGTTGTTGCAGCATCTGCCGTCCCTGCCACCGGGCGACCGCGCCGACGCTGCACGGCGCTTTCTGGCCCGCCCCGGCCAGGGCTTGGCCCCGGGTTCGGCCATGATCATGGTCAGGGAAATCCTGGCGATCCTGGAACACCCCGATCTGGCGCCGCTGTTCGGGCCGGGAAGCCGGGCGGAGGTGCCGCTGACCGGGGTTGTCGGCGGCGCGGTGGTTGGCGGACTGGTGGACCGACTCGCGGTTCTAAGGGATCGAGTGCTGGTGGCGGATTTCAAGACCAACCGCACGCCCCCGGCCGCTGTCGCTGACACGCCAATCCTGTATCGACGGCAGATGGCGCTGTACCGGGCGGTGTTACGGGCGGTTTTCCCTGATCGCCGGGTTATTTGCGCCCTGGTCTGGACCCGGGACGCGCGGGTTGTCATCCTGCCGGACGAGATCCTCGATCAGCACGAACCCAGACCCGCGTCCAACGCGGCTTGAGGCCGGGCGTCGAGCCCTTATTTCACGGTTACGCAACTCAAAGAGGTCCCCATGAGCGAAAATACCAAACCCGTCACCGACGACAGCTTCGCGACAGATGTCGTGGAAGCCAGCAAATCTGGCCCGGTCCTGGTCGATTTCTGGGCAGAATGGTGTGGCCCCTGCAAGATGATTGGCCCGGCGTTGGAAGAAATCGCCGGTGAGTTGGCCGGCAAATTGACGGTCGCGAAGGTCGATATCGACAATAATCCGATGTCGCCGACCAAGTTCGCGGTGCGCGGTATCCCGACGCTGATCCTTTTCAAGGACGGCAAGCCAGCCGCAACCCAGGTCGGCGCCCTGCCGAAGGGCCGTCTGAAAGAATGGATCGCCAACAACATCTAACCCGCGGTGGGAAGGTGCCCTGATGGGCACCTTCAACCAGCGGTACCTGTTTAAACGGCAGAGCGCTCCTCGCCTCACGCTGTCGTGTGTGCCTTTATAACTGATATGACGCTATTATCTTGCTTTCATACCCCAACACGGTCTTGATACCTTTCGTAACGCGCCGTTTATTTTTTGTGATTCTGATCATGGGGCGGATAATGGGCTGGAGCAGGCGCTGATGGCAGCCGAATATCGCACGGGTGCGGAAACGGTCGCACGCAACGTTCACCTCATAGTCCTGATCCTGGTTCTGACCCTTACGACCCTTCACGTTCCCCTGAATCGCCGTGCTGACGATGCCTTCCGTGAAGGTGCGTACCTGATGTACGGCGTGTCCGGCCAAGGCAACGCCGCGATGGCTGCCCCGGTCGCGTTACGTGGCGGAATCGAGCGTGTTCCCGCCATTCTTGCCCGAACTTTCTGTGAACCGGACTATCAGATCGTTTGCGTTCGCAAGATCGGTATCGCGCTGACAGTGGGCTCGGTCGCGCTCTATTTGCTGATCCTGACCGTCATCGCGGGTTTTGGTACGCTGATCAGTGTTTATGCGGGCATACCCGCGATTGCCGTGCTGATCACCTTAAATGGCAGCGCGAGCAGTCCGGCCGATCTGTTTATCGGTGCGCCCGGCGCGGTCGATCTTGGTGTTCTGGCAATCTTGTATATTGCCCTGCGCGTCGCCCGCGATTCACAGGACGCGACCGAGCGATACTCACGCCGCTGGCTGTTCGGCTTGGGGGTTGTCGCCGGCTTCGGGCAGTTCTGGGCCTATGACCGCGGCATTGTCGGGCTCGTCCTGCTGGTCACAACGATGTTTGGCACCAGCAGGCTGCTGCCGGGTACGAGGCCCAAGCGGACCATTGTTTCAGGTCTGCTCCTGGGGCTGGCACTCTCGTTCTTGATGGGCATCAACCGGGGCTTCGTCGCGAATATAACGGCTCAGGTTTATTGGCTGCAACACAGCGATATCTGGTGGCTTCACTGGACGACGCCCATGATGCTCGTCAATGGGCCCGCTGTTCTGATGGTTCTGCTGCTGCTTGGGCTGGGCTTTCAAATCGTTCAGCGCAATATCGCCATCGGCGAAACCGGCGAGGCGTTCAGCCTGCGCCTGCTCATGATCGCGACGGCGTTTTATATGGTGCAGATGCTCCTGCGCCCCGACGCCCAACATATCGGGTCCGTGCTGGCCGTCGCCGCGCTGCTGGCGGCCATGGTTTTGAGCCAGATTGGGTTGCCCTGGATGTGGGGGGTCACCCCCAGGAGAATCCTGTTCATCGCCGTCTGCATGGTGTTCGTCACATCCATCTATGGTCCCCGAACAGTGGCCTCTCTTCCGGATCTATGGTCGCGGGACTTCGATGCCGCGCCGGATAGCTGGTACTCCCGAACGCCGCGTGACGCCGAACTCGTTCCGGCTGGCCTGAAGGAAGCAGCGGATATGATCAAAGCACGCGGCGCGGATTGTACTTATAGTTTTAGCAATGAAGGGCTGCTGTATTTGCTCGCCAGCACGCCGCCCTGCTCGCGCTTCGCCTACCCCGTTTATATCACACAATCACAAGAGCCCCTGGTGATCGCCGAGCTTGAAGCCGCGAAACCGCCGATCATCCTGGCACAATCCGGGGCATGGTCGAACGCCGTGGATGGGCTGAGCCTGAGCGACCGTACGCCACAACTGGCGGAATGGCTCAAAGCCAACTACCCGGGCCGAAAAATGCTCCCGGGGGGATACGAGATCCGCATGCGGGAAGTGACGGGCAAGCCGGCTCGATAGAGCGGGATGACTCGAGGTGGAGGACCTAAGGTTCGAATCCCGCGATCACGCTCAGGCGGACTTCAGGCAGGCGATACGCCGTCACTCGCCAGCACAGTGCCGGCCAAATAGAGGCTTCCGCAGATCAACACCCGTGCAGGTGCTCCCTTGCGCGGCAGCGCGCGCAAGGCATCCGCGACAGTTGGCCCCGGCCGCGCAACGCCGCCCGAAGCCGCGATCACGTCCGCCAACGGCATGGCCCCGTGCTGGTTCGGTTCCGCGACCGCCCAGAGTGTCGTCACATGCGGGACAATCGGACGCAGAAACCCTGCCCCATCCTTCGCCTGGTTCAGACCTGCGATTACATGCACAGGCCGATCGGCCCACCCCCGCAGATGGGCCGCCAGGGCCGCACCGGCGCCGGGATTATGGCCGCCATCCAGCCAAAGCTCCCAGTCCGGAGGAATGAGACGGGTCAATGCACCGCGCAGGCGCTGCATCCGGGCTGGCCATTCGGCCGCGGCGATACCCGCGGCGAAAGCCCTCTCTGGAACGGGAAGCCCACTGGCACGCAACGCCGCGATCGCGATGCCAGCATTGTCCATCTGATGAACACCCGGCAGGCCGGGCGCTGGCAGGAGCAGCTCCCCATCGGCATCGACGAACCGAAACCCGGCCGCGAGAGGCTCAACCGTCCAATCCCTTCCCCGCAAGCGGAGTGTGGCGCCGCATGCGGCGGCATGACGCACCAAGACAGCCACGCACTCATCCGGCTGATCACCACTGATCGCCGGGACGCCGTGCTTCATGATACCGGCCTTTTCGGCCGCGATCAGGGCAATCGTGTCCCCGAGCAACTCCTTGTGATCCAGGGAGATGGCGGTAATCGCCGTGGCCGCCGGAGCAGGAATGACATTGGTCGCGTCGCCCCGTCCGCCGAGGCCGACTTCCAGAATGCACAGGTCCGCCGGCTGGCTGGCGAACAGATGGAAAGCGGCGGCGGTGATGACTTCGAACAGGGTGATGGGCTCATTGGCGTTGATCGCCTCGACATGCGCCATGGTGGCATTCAGCAGATCATCGGACACGATCTGTCCGGCAACGCGGAAGCGCTCGTTGAAGCGAACCAAGTGCGGCGAGGTGAAGACATGCACGCGCCAGCCGGCGGCTTCGCCAATCGCGCGCAGGAAAGCACAGGTGCTGCCTTTGCCATTCGTGCCAGCGACGTGGATGACGGGGGGCAGACGCTGCTCGGGTTGACCGAGTTTCGCCAGCAGGCCGCGCAGGCGATCCAGGCTCAAATCCATCAGTCGAGGGTGCAGGCTGGAGAGTCGCGCCAGCACCGGGTCGGTATTATCGCTCACGCCGCCGCCGCATGACCCCGGATGCGCAGCAGGCCGATGACCCGCGCCAGGGTGGCTTTGAGGTCGCTGCGTTTGACCACCATGTCGATAATGCCATGTTCGAGCAGGTATTCGGCGCGCTGGAAGCCCTCTGGGAGCTTCTCACGCACCGTCTGCTCGATGACGCGGGCGCCGGCGAATCCGATCAACGCGCCGGGTTCGGCGATCTGGAGATCACCGAGCATGGCGAAACTGGCGCTCACCCCGCCGGTCGTCGGGTCGGTCAGAACGACGATATAGGGCAGCCCGGCATCACGGACCATCTGGGTGGCGATGACGGAGCGCGGCATCTGCATCAGGCTGATGGCCCCTTCCTGCATCCGCGCGCCGCCAGAGGCGGTGAACACCACGAGCGGGGCATCCTGCAGCACCGCCAGTCGCGCCGCGGCGACCAGTCCGTTGCCGACAGCGGCCCCCATGGAACCGCCGATAAAGCCGAACTCCATCGCCGCGACCACCGTCTTATGGCCACCGATCGTCCCGTGCGCGACGACGATGGCATCGTCGAGTTTGGTTTTGTCGCGGGCTTCCTTCAGCCGATCGGTGTAGCGCTTGGTATCGCGAAAGCGCAGCGGGTCGGGATTGGCTTTGGGCAGCTCAATGCGGCTATGGCTCCCCTCATCGAAGGTCCAATTCAGGCGCTCGATGGCGGAGCCGCGCATATGATGGCCGCAATGACCGCAGACCTTTAGGTTAGAGACGAGGTCACGGTGAAAGATCATCTGCTGGCAGGCAGGACATTGATGCCAGAGATTATCCGGCACCTCGCGTTTGGCGAACAGGGTGCGGATTTTGGGGCGGACGAATTCGGTGAGCCAGCTCATGGATTGGGATGCCCGATAGGGTGTTCGAACGGAGGGTTAGCGCAAGCGGCGCCCATGGGGAAGCACTCTGAATATATCGGTGCTGCGCGCCTGCCCCCTTGTCATCGGCCCGGTTTCGACCGATGTAGCTGATCATCGTCCAGGACCGCAGCGGTCCTGTTTCCCTTACCACGACCAGGCAGGTTCCCATGTTCATCGAAACCGAAGGCACGCCCAACCCCGCGACGCTGAAATTCCTGCCGGGCCAGGACGTGATGGGCTTCTCGACGGCCGACTTCGCCTCCGCCTCTTCGGCCGGTCGCAGCCCGCTCGCGAGCGCCCTGTTCGACCTGCCGGGCGTCGCGCGGGTGTTCCTGGGTGGCGATTTCATCACGGTGACGAAGACCGACGCGATCGCCTGGCAGGCGCTAAAGCCGCAGGTGTTGGGCGCGATCATGGAGCATTTCGTGGCCGGCCGCCCCGTGATCGACGGCGTCGTCGATGGCGATCTGGTCGGAGAGGATGTTGACCCGGCGGACCAGGAGGTTGTGGACCAGATCAAAGAGCTGCTCGATACCCGCGTCCGCCCGGCGGTGGCCGGCGACGGTGGCGACATCGTCTTCCGCGGCTTCCGTGACGGGATCGTGCGGCTGCACATGCAGGGCGCGTGCTCGGGCTGTCCGTCGTCCAAGGCGACGTTGAAGCATGGGATCGAGAACATGCTGAAGCATTATGTGCCGGAAGTGGTCGCCGTGGAGCAGGTCGAGTTCTGAAGCCTGGGCTGGTGCTTTCGTCCGCCGCGCCGCACAATCCCCCTCAGACCTCATCCGACAGGAGTCCACGATGACCATCGACGCCGCGGGCCTCGACCTGCTTTTTCGCGAAGCACGCAGCCAGAACAAGTGGAAGGACGAGCCTGTCTCCGACGAGACGATTCACGCGCTCTACGACATTCTGAAGTTCGGCCCGACTTCGGCCAACAGCTCGCCGGCGCGGTTCGTGTTCATCCGCTCAAAGGAGGGCAAGGACCGCCTGGCTCCGGCTTTGTCGTCGGGCAACCTGGCCAAGACCATGTCGGCGCCCGTCAGCGTGATCGTCGCTTATGACCCGAAATTCCACGAGAAACTGCCCAAACTCTTTCCGCACAACCTTGATGCCGCGAGTTGGTTCACCAGCAACGAGTCGCTCGCGGCGACCACGGCATTCCGCAACGGCACGCTTCAGGGTGCTTATTTGATGATCGCCGCCCGTTCGCTCGGCCTCGACGTCGGCGGCATGTCGGGTTTCGACAATGCCAAGGTGGACGCGGAATTCTTCCAGTATTCCGGGTGGCGGTCGAACTTCCTCGTCAATATCGGCCATGGCGATCCAGAGGGTGTGTTCGCCCGCTCGCCGCGACTTGATTTCGATGAGGCCTGCCAGTTCGCCTGATCCGAGCGGCGCATGCGCATTCTGACCCTTGATTCCGCGCTTGCCCGCTGTTCCGCGGCGCTGGTCACCGATGGGACGGTGCTGGCGCACCGCGTTCACGACGCCGCACGCGGCCATGCCGCGCTGCTGCCAGTGATCGTGCGCGATATCCTGGCCGAGGCTGGGGCCCCCAGCTTCGATCTGGTGGCCGTGACGGTCGGGCCTGGCAGTTTCACCGGCATCCGTGCGGGGCTGGCCCTGGCGCAAGGTCTGGCGCTGGCCTCCGATATGCCCATCGTGGCGGTGACCGTAGGGGAGGCGCTGGCCTTTGGCCTCCAGCCGCCAACCGGCCGGGCGCTGTGGATTGCCACCGATAGCCGGCGCGGGCGGGTGTTTCTGGAACGCGACGGCGCTGTCGCCGCCTTCGATCTGACAGCTTTGCCTCGCCCGTCCGGGCCGGTGGCGCTGGCAGGCGATGCGGGGCATATCGTGGCGGCCTGGCTGGCGGCGAAAGATATCGACGTGATGTTGACCAACGCCCGCCTGCCTGGACCCGAAGGCATCGCGGCGGCGGCCGAGGCACGCCGGCTCGGCGCCCTGCCCGCCCTCGCGGCCCAACCACTCTATATTGACCCGCCGGAGGCAAAGCCGCCCGCGGGCGGACTGCGGCCGCCACCGCAGGCGTGACGCCAGCCCAAAGGCAACGCCGATGATCCCACCGTTGGTCCCCGTCAGCACGTCCCATGCCGAAGTGATGGGCCATATTCACGAAGCGGCGTTTCCACCAGACGAGGTGTGGTCCGCCACCGTCCTGGCGCTGCATGCGGGCCTGCCTGGTGGATTCGGCCTCATGGACCCACGAGGGGGCTTCGTGCTGGCACGCACGATCATGGATGAAAGCGAAATTCTGACGATCGGGGTCGTGCCGCAAGCGCGGCGGCTCGGGATCGGTGCCCGGTTATTGCGCGCGGTCATGACAGAGGCCGCATCCATGGCCGCGACCACGATGTTTCTGGAGGTTGCGACCCATAACGGCGCGGCGCGGGCCTTATACGCTGGTCTCGGGTTTCAGGAGGTCGGCCTGCGTAAGCGCTATTATCCCAACGGCGATGACGCGCTGGTGATGCGGGTCGCTCTCACGTCCCCCGGCGGATGACCAGTACGCTGCGCCCATCCGGGTAGGTTGCGATCGACAGGACCTCGTGTCCCTGCTCTTTGGCGGTGCGCGGGACATTGCGGAGGGGTTCTTCGCCTTTCAGGGTCACACGCAGCACCTGGCCGGGGACCATGCGATCAAGCGCCAGGCGAGTCCGCACGAAGGTCATCGGGCAGAGATCGCTGGTGATGTCGATCTCGCGATCGGCCGCTGGGGTTTGCTCCATCGATAGGCCCTGTTCGCTGTAACCATCCAGGCCGGGTGCGGCCGCGAATGGCACCTGTACAGGACGCTGGCGGATACCGGCAAGATCGCCGCCTCCGGTGTTCGATAGACAGGGACCCGTGGGATCGGCTACGCAATCCGGGCGCGCCTGTGTGTCCGCCATCCTGCCGGCGGAGGATCAGCGCCCTATGGCAACAAGGGATCGGATGGAATCGCGCATCGAGCGTCTGTGCGTCGAGCGAGGCTTGAAAATGACGGGGCAGCGCCGCGTCGTCGCCCGGGTCCTGTCGGATGCCAGCGATCACCCTGATGTCGAGGAATTGTATCGCCGCGCGGCCGAACGCGATTCCCGCATCTCGATCGCCACCGTCTACCGAACGGTTCGGCTGTTCGAGGAGAAAGGCATTCTCGAACGCCGCGACTTCGGCGGTGGCCGGGCCCGCTACGAACCCAGCGAACATGGCCATCATCACCACCTGATCGATGTCGAGACCGGCAAGGTGATCGAATTCGAAGACGCCGAACATGAAGCGCTGATGCGGACCATCGCACGGCGACTCGGATTTGAACTGGTATCCCTAAGGCTTGAACTGTTCGGCCGCCGGCTGGAACCCGCGCCCGCGGCGCCCGGTGCCCGAACCGCCAAACGCCCTCGGCGCCGCGATGTGAACCCGCCCCTTATGACCAATCAGGTGCCGTCATGACCGAATCGTCTCCCTCCTCGGCGCCGCTGTTCGCGGAAATTCAGGCCGGCAATCTCGGGGTGCGCCTCGCGACCTCCGCCGATGAGATCGATGCGATGCAAGCCCTGCGCTATCGGGTGTTCTATGGCGAGATGGGGGCGAAGGCGGATGCCGCGACCGCCCGGTCCCAGCGTGATCGGGATGCCTATGACGCGGTGGCGGACCATCTGCTGGTGGTCGATCATGACCTTGGCGAGGGGGCCAAAGGCGTCGTCGGAACCTATCGGTTGATTCGCTCAGAAGCCGCGGCAAAAATCGGCCATTTCTATTCCGCCGACGAATACGATTTGTCTAAGTTAGAAGCTTTTGACGGCAAGATTCTGGAGCTCGGCCGATCCTGCGTGGCGGAGCAATATCGTGGGCGGGCGGTGATGCAACTGCTCTGGAGCGGGATCGCCGCCTATGTTTTCCACCACGATATCGCGCTGATGTTCGGCTGTGCCAGCCTGCCAGGGACCGATACCGATGCTCTGGCGACCGAGTTGACCTATCTGTACTACCACCACCTCGCCCCTGCCGCGATCCGGCCGCGTGCCCTGCCACATCGCTATATCGAAATGCGCCGGGTCGACCGGGATTCGTTCGATCCCCGGCGCGCTTTGGCGGCGCTGCCACCGTTGGTCAAAGGCTATCTGCGGCTGGGCGGTTTCGTGGGGGACGGCGCGGTGATCGATGCCCAATTCAACACCACCGACATCGCGGTTGTGGTGAAGACCGACCTCGTGACTCAAAAATATGCCCACCATTACGAGCGTCAGTCCCGCGGTTCGGCTGTCTGAGCCTTTCGCCCATGCGATCGTCCTTGCTCGCCTTGCCGAGCCGGCTGTCCGGTTGGAGCGCAGTTTGGCTGACATTCAGCCTTGGCGCGCTCAGCGCTGCCGCATTGCCGCCCCTCCATGTGCTTCCGGTGCTGCTGGTGAGCGTACCAGGATTACTGACCCTGATTGGCCGATCAGATCACGCTGCGATGGCATTTCGCCGCGGCTGGTGGTTTGGGTTCGGCCTTAACCTGTTGGGGCTTTATTGGGTAACCGAGGCGATTCTGATTGAGGGCGAACGGTTCTGGTGGCTCGTGCCCCTCGCTGTTCCGGCCTTGGCCGCGGTCATGGCCGTGTTCATTGGGCTTGCGACGATGGGAACACGGCTGGCATCGGCGGGCTGGCGGCGAATCCTGATGCTGGCGGGCTGCTGGACGGCCATGGACCTCGCCCGCCAGTTCGTGCTGACGGGCTTTCCGTGGAACCCACTGGGGAGCGTCTGGGCTGTTCCCGGCCCCATCGGCGATGTCATGATCCAACCGGCGGCCTGGGTGAGCGTGCATGGCCTGACTCTATTGACGGTGCTTCTGGCCGCGGCACCCACACTGGGCTGGCAAGGCTGGGCCGCGGCGGGGATCAGCATTCTGCTCTGGGCCGGTTTTGGGGCGTCGCCGCCGTCACAGCCTGCGCAATCACCGGGTGCACGAATGGTCGTGGCGCAGGGCAACGTGCCGCAGGGCCAGAAATGGGACCGATCCCTGATCGACAGCACGTTCGATCGCTACCTCCGCTTGACGGCGGAGGGGATCCAACGCGCTGGCCCAGGTACCACCGTCGTGCTTTGGCCGGAGACCGCCTCCCCCTATCAATTGGCGACCGATGCCGGCGCCCGCATGGCTATCAGCGATGTCATCGGCGATGCCATCGCGCTGATCGGCGCCGTTCGCTTCGGGGCGGAAGGCAGACCTCGTAACAGCCTGTTTGCCCTCGCGTCCGGCGGATTGATCACGCAGATCTACGACAAAGCCCATCTCGTACCCTTTGGGGAATACCAGCCTGACTGGCTGGCGATCGGCATCCAGCTCGTGCCCGGGGGGGGCTTCATGCCTGGACCGGGGCCAACAACGCTGTCCCCCCCAGGCATTCCCCCGGTCGGACCGCAGATCTGCTACGAGATCATCTTCCCTGGCCAGATCGTGGACGAAGCGAATCGCCCCGCCTGGATCGCCAATGTGACCAATGACGCATGGTTCGGTAATTCCTCCGGGCCGCGTCAGCATTTGGCGGCGGCACGGATGCGCGCGGTGGAAGAAGGGCTCCCCCTGGTCCGGGCGGCAAATACCGGCATATCGGCGGTGTTCGACGGGCGCGGTCATGAGATCGCGCGACTCGGCATGCGTGAAACGGGGACGATTGTGACGGACCTGCCACCAGCCCTGCCGCCAACCATATTTGCCCGGTTTGGATTGGCCTTGCCGGCGGTTATGGCCTTGACGGCCATCATAAGTGCGATGATCGGCGCCAATCCGTGGGATCGACGGGTTCAGCGACGTTCCAGAAACACTTAACAAAACCCACAAACACGCCAATTAATCTTTTTTAAGATTTTTCTATCGCGCAAACAGCGCATTGTTGACAATTCTCGGTTGTGGTTTTAACACCAGCTCGCCATACAGACGGCAATCGCGCGTCATCAATGACATTTTCACGCTTGGATGTCGCTTAACTAACGCAATTCTCAACCATGAGGAAACATCGATGGCAGGGGTCGAGCAGATCGCAGGCATCGAACGCGAGGGGCGTCCCAGCCCGATCGACGTCCATGTCGGGACACGCATCCGGCTGCGCCGCACCCTGCTCGGCATGTCGCAAGAACGGCTGGGGGAGGCCCTGGGCCTCACGTTCCAGCAGGTTCAGAAATATGAGCGTGGCGTCAACCGGGTCGGTGCCTCGCGGCTCTTCGATCTGTCCCGCGTGCTGGACGTACCCATCAGCTTCTTCTTCGACGATATGCCCGACAATCTGGCCAGCACATTTGGCGCCCAGCCGGGCCGCCGTCCCGCTGGTTTCCTGGATACCGGTGACTCCGGCGTTGATGAAGCTTTGAACCGGCGGGAAACGCTGGAACTGGTGCGCGCCTACTACCGCATCACGGATCCGTCGGTCCGCAAGCGGGTGTTCGATCTCATCAAATCGATGGGTCCACCAGAAGCCTGATTCCCCATCAAATCAACTGTGGGTTGTCAAAGCGCGGATTCCGCGCGAGGAAAAGCGCGTCACGCAGCGCCCGCGCCAGCGCCCGTTTTTCCACGGCCCCCAGTGCCGCCCCAACTTCCAAATGCTGCTGACGCTGGCCGAGCAGCAACCGCGGCACCCGGCCATTCTCTTCTTCCAGCAGCACGTTCAGCCAGGCGGCCGGCAGGCGGATCTGCGAACGCCGCCCGGATGGCGTGGTGCGCACGATGCGCAACTGCCCGGCAGTCAGCACCACCCGTTCGGAGGCACGGCCCGACCGATGGTGCAAATGCAGCAGACCCAGAACGATCGGGATTTCGATCATGCAGAAGGCGGTTACCGGCCAAGCCCCCAGCATCCAGAAACGCACGCCAAGGGCAGCACAAAGCCCAATGAGCGCCCGGGCCAGCCAACGCCGGCCCGGCGCCGCCAGGCTTCGGTGAGGCCGGATCGTCGCCTCAAAAATCACAGGCTCCGGATTGACGACGGAATCAACTGGCATGGTCGCGGACAACCCTGACGCAAATGATATAGGATGGCGACGGCGGCAATCGCGCCGTGTGACGAGTATAACCTGTTATGCCGGTTCTTTCGAAATCTTCCGCAACGGCGCAGCAACCCAAATCAACCCGGGCGATACCAATCGCGGCGGTGCGGCCGTTCCTGACCGCGCTGGCAGCCGGCAATCCCAATCCAGAGACTGAACTGGTCTACAGCGATCCGTTTACGTTGCTGGTCGCCGTCGTGCTGTCGGCACAGGCGACCGATGTATCGGTCAACCGCGCAACGGCGACGCTGTTCAAGGATGCCCCCACCCCGGCCGCGATGGTCGCTTTAGGCGTGGACGGGGTTGGCCGGCATATCCGCTCGATCGGCCTTTGGCAGGGCAAGGCGCGGAATGTGGTCGCACTGTCGCACATTCTATTGGACCGATATGCCGGCGCCGTACCGCAGGACCGGGAGGCCCTGGAATCGCTGCCGGGCGTCGGACGTAAAACGGCCAATGTCGTACTGAATGTCGCCTTCGGCCATCCGACGATGGCGGTCGACACGCATATCTTCCGCATCGGCAACCGCACCGGCCTGGCGCCAGGCACCACACCGCGCATGGTCGAGGACAGGCTGATCAAACGCATCCCGGCGGACATGCTGCGCGACGCGCATAATTGGCTGATCCTGCACGGGCGCTACATCTGCAAAGCCCGCAAGCCGGAATGCTGGCGCTGCCCGGCGACACAATGGTGCCGGTTTAAGGACAAGGTCCTTGCCCCCGGCTGATCACTGAACCGGCCAGTCGATCTCCGGCAGGCGCAGGAGCGGTACCTGGCGCATCGACAAGGTGCGAAACTGCAGCGTGAGTGGCACATCGACATCCGGTGTCTCCCCTTCTGCTGGCGTGCCGGCAAGCAATGAGAGCACGGCCTTGGCGGCGGTGACCGCTGATCGGGTCAACACACCAGAATCCGCGAGGGCATCCAGAGTGGCACCATAGCCCGTTACATGCGAATTGCCCGCACCCATCGGCTGCAACTGGTCATCCAAAGCGAGGGTCGCGGAAGCCGCCAGATTGAGCGGCCCCCAGGCCAGAACCAGCCGCTGAACCTCGACCGAACCGCCGCCGTCACGCCAGGAAGCGGCCCAAGGCGTTAGTCCCTGGATGGGTGGCAGTGGCCCAACGACGCCACCCTCTGCTGCCAGCGAAGCCAGCCGCGCCCCAAGCGGCCAATGCACCACGGGCGGTAACGCGATGTCACTGGCCTCGATAGAGAATTGGATCACTTTGTCGCCCGGTCCGGCCAGAGGCTCAAATCCAAGATGCGCGCGCGCTTGGGCAATCGCGAACCCCTGGGCCTTAGCGAGCCCAGGTGCCGGCCCGTTCGCTCCGCCAGGATTGGCACGGAGGTTGGATAACAGCACCTCAAACTCACGCGATTCGTCATTGGACGCGAGGGTGGTGCCAGCGGCGAAGCGATCTGCCTCGATTCGGACCTCGGGCAATCCGGGCAGACGCAACCGTTGGGTTCCCTCCACTTCGATTTCCAGAAATCGCGGGTCTGAAAGGGCGACCGACAAAGTGATCCTGGAGGCCTGCCAGACGAACATGGGCGTGCGCGCCGGGTCGGCACCGATGACCAATTCCCCGATCGTCAAACGGGCCGCGAATGGCCACCCCGCCGAATGCGTGCGCCCATGCGCTATGGTGAGACCAACGGTCCGCATGCGATCCGCCCAAGCCTCGAATCCCGCCTCAAGGCGCTTCGCCGCGATTTCCCAAAGGATCGCGTCGGCGATGAACAAGGCCGCCATCAATGACACGGCGAGGATCCAGACCCTGCGTCTCATGCGTCTCCATGCCACACAGGATGGTCTTTCAGGTCGAGGGTCGGATGTCTCGGTTCGTCCCAAGCCACCTAATAGGACAGCGCCGATCCCAAAGTAAGTCCGGCGTGCTGGTAAATCAGGGCGCTTGTCGGAATTTTCATGATCACGGCGCGCAAACGGTGCATTTACCCCCAACATCCACGGTCTCTTTCGGGCCTGTGGATAAACACTATTGTTATAAACAAAACAATACTATGGGGACCTTACCTCGTTTATTATGAGAATTGTGACAGTGCTTAGCTCACAGAGTTACCCACAGGGCCTGTTGGTGGGTCGATCGTCTGTTCCAGCGCGTGTTTGAGGCGTTCCATCAGTTCGTCGCGCGGCAAACCAACCGGGAGCGCTGGCAGGATCTTCACATGAATCGTGCCTGGATATTTGTGAAAGGCACGCCGTCCCCAACGCAGTCCAGAGTCCGTGATCACCGGAATGACCGGCATTTTGGTGCGGGTCGCCAAAGCGGCGACACCGGGTTGCAACGGCAGCAAGGCGCCGGGTGGCGCGCGGGTGCCTTCCGGGAAAATGACGATCTGGCGCCCGTCCTGGATCACACGCTGCCCCTGCCTGACCAATTCCCGGATGGTGCGGGCCCCGCCTTCCCGGTCAACGGCGATCATATCGGTCGCCTTCATGAGAGGCCCCATGAGCGGGATCCGCAGCAGTTCCTTTTTCAAGACATAGCAACAGCGTGGCAGCAGCGTGAACCAGACCAGAGTATCAAAGGCCGACTGATGGCGGGACGCGATCAGGGCCGGACCTGGGGGAAGATTCTCTTGCCCGGACACGTCCAGCCGAATGCCGCAGATCACCCGCGCCGACCAGATTCCAAGGCTTGACCAGGCGACCGCGATCGGGAGGAGTTTGGTCGGCACGACAAGACGCATGACGCCTCCGATGAGGCTCAGGATCGCCGTGCCGCCGAAGAATACGATGTAAAAGAGGAAGGATCGTATCACAATCATCCGGCATGTCCCGTGTGTCTTGGCGTATCCCGTACCGGGAGCCAGGCCGTAACCCCGGTCAGGGCGATCAGGTATTTTGAATATTCCTCAGCCATCAACCGCGACAGAAGTGTGCGCTTCGTGCCCCCCGGAAGCAGCACGGGCTCCGCGAGAAGAGTGGTATCGGGCAGAACATGCCGCAGTTCCACCAACGCCCGCGGCATATGATAATAGGCGGTCACGACCAGGAGACTCCGAATTTGGTTGTCGTTCACCCAGGCCGCGGTCTCCTGCGCATTGCCGAAGGTGGAATTGGCGTGCCGCCCAAGCGTTATACGTCGTGCAAGGGCGGCGGTGTCCACCCCGGATCCGCGTCCAAGCACCGAGAGGTCCGCCCCTCCGCCGATGCCGGAGATCAGGAGCTTGTCTGCCCGCCCATCTGATAGAAGATGCAGGGCCAGCTCAACTCGGTCCGCGCCGCCGGTCAGGACGACGATTCCATCGGCCATGCCTGGGTATTGCGCCTCTTGCGACGTCAGACGCAGGAACCACAGAAAGCCTGCCCCCCAGCAACCCACCGCCACGGACAGAACCAACGCCAGGCGCAGTCCCCAGTGGCGGACGAATTGGCATAGGACCGGCTTCACGGGAGTTGCCTTAGCCATCGGCGGACGGTGCCCTGGGCGGTCAGGAAACCGATCAGCGCCGCGCCGCCCGGGATGATCAACAGGCTCATCCAAAGCCCCGGCGGTAACGCCGCCAGAACGTCGAAGACAGTCTCCGGCAACGCCTTGGCACCGGAAAACGGTGCGACGACGCTGGCCAATGTCAGCAATGCCGGCACCGCCAATAAAGCGCCGATGAGGCCCCCAATCGCCGCCAGAGTGGTGGCGCGCGCCGCGAAACGCCCGGCGATATAGGAATCGGTCGCACCCAGGCCATGCACGATCTCAATCGCCTCCCGCCGCGCCGACAGCCCGGCCCGGGTCGCGACCGCGATGACAGCCGTCGCAACAGCGGCAACCAGAAGCAGCGCGAGGCCAGAGCAAGCTTGCAGACTCCAGGCCAAGGCCGAAAGCCGCCGCAGCCAAACACCATGGTCTTCAAGCACGGCGCCGGGCACGGCCGCCTGGAGTTGCGCGTTCAACGGGCCGATGTCCATGCTGCCCGACGTCAGATGCACCGCGACGACAGCGGGCATCGGCACGGACAGATGCTCCGCGCTCGTGCCTAACCAGGGTCGCAGCAGCTCACCCAATTCTTCATCGGACAGCGAATGGACGGACGCAATCCCGGCGGTCGCCGACAGCAGCGTGAGCGCCGAGTCCAGCCGGTTGCGTGAACCTCGTTCCGCCGGACCGGTGGGATTCGGGATCTGCAGCGTGAGCGCGGATCCGGCGCCATCCTGCCAATGACGCGCCAAAGCCGCCGTGCCGAACCAGCCGGCCGCGGCGAGCGCGGCCAAGAAGGCCATCGCGGCGACCAGCAGCGGCAGCATACGATCGGCCAGCGCCTGACGCAGGCCGAGTTCATCGAAGCCAGCGGGACGGAGGGAGGCCGACGGGACCTTCATCCGTGTGCCACCAATCGGCCGTGATCCAGCCGAAGGGCCGCACCAGGATGGCGGGCGACCAAGGTATCGTTATGGGTCGCGACGATGACCGTAGTACCCAGGCGATTCAGCTCCTGAAACAGCTGCATCAGGCGCTCCGCCTGCGGCTCGTCCAGATTGCCGGTTGGTTCGTCGGCCAGGAGCAAACTCGGCCGCACGATAACAGCACGGGCGATGGCCACGCGCTGCTGCTCCCCGCCTGAGAGTTCTGGCGGGCGGGCGCCCAGCTTGCGGGCCAAACCAACCCAACGCAGCAACTCCGTGACATCGGCCCGGATCTGACCTTCCGGCCGGCCCGCGATACGCAGCGGCAAGGCGACATTATCGAAGGCGCTGAGATGTTGGAGGAGGCGGAAATCCTGGAAGACGACGCCGATGCGGCGGCGCAGCCGTGGCAGCGCCTTGCGCGGGGTCCGGTCGATATCCGCCCCCAAAATCGACAGATGTCCGCGTGTCGGAAGTACCGCGAGATACATCATTTTCAGAAGGCTACTCTTGCCCGCGCCCGATGGTCCCAGCAGCCAGCGGAACGCACCTTCGGGCAACGCGAATGTGATATCGCGCAGCACTTCGGGCGCGGTCTCGGCGCCGCTGACGCGGCCATAGCGCAGACCTACAGACTCGAATCGGACCATGCGCGCAGCCTATCCGCCGGGACCGGTCCCTTGCCATCCCGTATCTCAAAAGCGATTGATATGGCAGCGCGGCTGTGCGAACGAACCGCCGCGTCAAACGGAAACCCTTGCCATGCGCATTGTCTGTCCCGCCTGCTCCGCCCGGTATGAGGTCAAGGAAGCGCTGCTCATTCCAGGCCGGAAAACGCGATGCGCACGCTGCGCCGCCGAATGGGTACCGTTGCGGGTGGATCCACCGGCGCCGGCCAAGCCGGAGGAACCGGCGGACCCGGATGCGCCACCGTTGGGCATGACCTCATTGGCTGGCCTGTCCGCGATGGACCGCCTGGGCGCGCATCCCTACCGTCCCATGCCGTCCATGGCACTTCGTCTCGCTTGGGTGACCACAGCCATGGTCGTGCCGCTTCTGGTGGGTTGCTTCTTCGGCTACCGGGAGGCGGTGATGGAAGCCTGGCCCGCCAGCGCCCGCCTTTATTCTGCATTTGGGCTTGTCCAGACTGACAATTCGTCTCGTCGATGACGCCCAAGACCAAACGCGTCGGTGACGAGATAAACCAGGGGAAACATCATGCCGGACAACCGGGGCAGCGTGCTACGGATCGAGATCACTGAACGGCTCAGCCCGGTCTTTGGCGGCACCGTGTTCGGCGATGTCGGCGCCTATGAGTGTCTCAGCGGCACGGTCTACGGCGCGCTCGACCCCGCGCATTCGCACAATCGCGACATCGTCAACCTCGACAAAGCGCCCCGCGACGCGAATGGCCTGGTGGCATATGAATCCGCGTTCTCGCTGATCAAGCCGATCGACGTCAGCAAGGGCAATGGCTGGCTGATGTATGACGTGCCGAATCGCGGCAACAAGGTCGCGCTGACACGGCTGAACCTGGGCGCGGACGGCAACCGCCCGGTCACGGCGGAGCACGCCGGCAACGGCTTCCTGATGCGCAACGGCTTCTCCGTCGTCTGGAGCGCCTGGCAAACCGGCGTTCCCGCGGGAGCCGATCGGCTGGATGCGCGGTTTCCCGTGGCGGTGGGGGCGGAGGGGCCGATCACCGGGGTCAACCGGGATGAGTTCATCGCGGAGGAAACCGGCGGGCCGGGCGATGCGTTCATTCAGGTCGTCTCGGCCGAGCGGTTCATCGCCAAATTGTCTTATCCGGTCGCGGATCAGGATCCGGCGAAGGCAAGCCTGACCGTGCGGCAGAGGGAGAGAGATCCGCGGGCGACGCCACCGGGCCTGGCCTGGCGCTACATCGACGACCGCCATATCGAGGTCACCCGGCCCAGCGGCGGGTTCGACCTCGGCTCGATCTATGAGTTCGTCTATCCCGCCCGCGATCCCGCGGTGATGGGGATCGGGTTCGCGGCCATCCGCGATCTGGTGGCGTTTCTGCGCCATGACGGGCCGGATAATCCGCTCGGCGGGTCGATCCGGCACACGGTTGGGTTCGGCATTTCCCAGTCCGGGCGAGTGCTGCGGGACTTCGTCCATTTGGGGTTCAACATGGCGGCCGATGGCGGGCGCGTGTTCGATGCGATTTTCCCGATCGTGGGCGGGTCGCGGCGGACCTACATCAACTACGCCTTTGCCCAGCCGGGCCGCTATGCGCGCCAGCACGAGGATCACTCATTCCTCGATGACCAGTTCCCGTTCACCTATAGCACGCTGCATGACCCGATCAGTGGCAAGACCGATGGCATTCTGCGCCGCGCGGAAGCGGATGGGGTGGTGCCGAAGGTGATCCATCTGGATACCGACTCCGACCTTTGGGTGGGGCGGGCATCGCTGGTGGCGACGGATACCCGCGGCACGGATGTGGCGATGCCCGACACTGTGCGCATCTTCATGGCGTCTGGCATCCAGCACGCGGTGCACAAGCCACCGGTGAAGGTGGTGACGGAACTGCCGGGCAACCCGCTCGGCTACAGTTCATACATGCGGGCGCTGCTGCTGGCACTGACCGACTGGGTCGAGCACGGTACACCACCGCCGGACAGCCAGTTCCCCTCCGTCGCCGCGGGCACGCTGGTGACGCGGGAGGCGGCCGAGGCCGGGTTTCCGGCAATACCCGGCGTCACCTTCCCCGATGTGCTGAATGGGCTGACGCTGCGCGACCATTCGGTGGAACCCCCGATTGAGGGCGCGCCCTATCCGGTCCTGATCTCCGCGGTGGATGCGGATGGCAACAGCCTGGGCGGATTGCGCCACCCACTGTTGACGGCACCGGTCGCGACACATACCGGCTGGGCGGTGCGGATCGCGGGTTACGCGGCGGGGGATCTGTTCACGATCCAGGGCTCATGCGCGCCCTTCCCGGCCACACCGGACGCAAACGACCCGCGCCCGTCCCTTGCCGAACGATATGGAACCCGGGAGGCCTGGGCCGCACAGGTCATCGCCGCGACTGAGGGCCTGGTAGCCGATCGGCTGCTGCTGCGGGAGGACGCGGATCGCCTGATCGCCGTGGTTGGGGAGACGTGGGACGCGGTGGCGGTGCTGTAGGGGAGGAGAAAGCGCCCCGGACTTCACCACCGAACGGGCAGGTTCAGCAAACCACGAAACGCCCAGCCACCGATACGGACCGGGACCGACGGGTCCAGCGCCATCCCCGGAAACCGCGCGAACAAAGCCGGCAGCGCCACATCCGCGATCATCGCGCGCGAGGCCCAGGCGCCCACGCAGTAGTGCGGGCCCGCCCCGAAGGCGATGCTTTTGGAGGCGTCACGGGCGGTATCGAACCGGTCGGGATCGGCGAACACCGCCGCATCCCGATTGGCGGACCCAATCAGGAAGAAGACCCGGTCTTCCGGCGCCAGTTCGATCGGGCCGCGCCGCCAGGATTGCGCGACCCGGCGCGGCATCATGCCGATGGGGGAAATCCAGCGGGCATATTCCTCGAACACCTGGAGCCAGGACACCGCGCCCGCCAGTACCGCATCGCGCTGATCGGGATGCGTCAGCAGCGCCCAGACGCAGCCGGCGATGGCGTCACGGGGTTCGTTTTGTCCGCCGGAGATGGCCAGTTTGATGTTGGCACGGATGCTTGCCATCGGCGTGCCGGCGGCCCGCATCAGACCGAGCATGCTCCGATCCTCGGCTCCGCCGGGCTGCGTCAGGCGGTCATCGATCGCCGCGTCGATGGCAGCGGTAGCGGCATGGCAGCGGGTTTCGACCGCGGGATTGCCGGCGTAATTGGCGATACCGTCGATCATGGCCTGCGACCAGGCATCGAGATCCTGGGCACGGGCATTGGTCAGGCCGGTGATGTCTTTAAGGCACTCACCCGAGAAGGGCAGCGCGAAATCGCGCCACAGATCACAGGCACCCGACTGCGGCAGCGCATCCAGCAGCCGATGCGCGTGGGCCTGAAAGCGCGCGGTCCAGTGGTCCTTGACGGTACGGGGTGAGAGGCCAGGGAAGATGACCTTGCGTTCGGCGGCATGCGCGGCGCCGTCCTTGCGCATCATGTTGTGCCCCATCAGCCGCGTCATGAGGCCGCCGGGTTGGTCCGAGCTGAAGACCTCCGTCGCCTTCTCCGATGCCAAGATGTCCTCATGGCGCGCCATCACGGTGCCGTTGAGTTGCGGGATGAAGGCAATAGGCGCGTGAGCGCGAAGGTGAGCAAGGGTCGGGTAAGGGTCGTCCCAGAAGGACTTGAGGTCGATATCGACCCGCGGTGCGGTGTTCACGTTAGCAGCGCTTCGACCCGCCCCGGCGGGCGGCACACCGCCGTACCTCGGGGCGAGACGACGATGGGGCGCTCCATCAACACGGGATGCGCGGCCAGCGCGTCCAGAATCTGATCATCAGTTTTACCGGGGTCATCCAGGCCGAGTTCGCTGAACAGGCCGCCTTTGCGGCGCAGGATCTGGCGCGGGGTCAGGCCCATGGCCGTCAGCAACCCCTGCATCTCCGCCCGTGTCGGAGGGGTCTTGAGATATTCCACCACAAGCGGCTTGGTCCCGGCATCGCGCAGCAGGCCCAACACCTTGCGCGACGTGGCGCAGGCCGGGTTATGGTAAATCGTGATCCCAGAGGGTTTTTCGGGCATTGGCTCCCCACGATGGAATAAAGCGCGACGGTGGTGGATTGAACGTGCTTCATCTTCGTCCATCTACAAGCAACCACAAGAGGGACGAGTCCATGTTCAAGCGCATTGCCAAAACCGTGCTGACCCTTGGCCTGACAGGACTGCTCACCGGGGCGGCTCTGGCGCAGACCACGCCGCCAACGCGTATTCGGGGCACCATCGCCTCACTGAACGACCGCCTCCTGACGATCACCAGCCGCGACGGACAAACGCTGACCGTGACGCTGGCCGAGAATGTCACCGTCTCGGCGGTCAAAAAGATCGATCTCGCGACGGTCGGGGACGGTGCCTATATCGGCACCGCCAGCCGCACCGAAGCCGGCGGGCAACAGGCAATCGAAGTGCTGGTTTTCCCCGAGGCCATGCGCGGCACCGGCGAGGGCCATTTCGCCTGGGACCTGGAACCGGGCAGCATGATGACCAACGGCACGGTGAAAGCCGCCGCCGCCAAGGGCACCGGGAAGGAACTCACGGTCGCCTATAAAGACAGCAGCCAAACCGTGACCGTCCCGGCCAATGCACCCGTGGTCACGCTGGCGCCGGCGGAAAAAGCCGATCTGAAACCGGGTGCGCCGGTGTTCCTGTCAGCGATGAAGAATGCCGAGGGTCAGTTCACCGCCGCCCGTGTGACGGTGGGCAAGGATGGCGTCGCTCCGCCGATGTAGCATCGCCCCCCGCTCCCGTTGCATGCTGCGCATAAACGGGAGCGGGGGAAGTCATGCGCGTCACCTGGACAAATCTGACGATGGCACCGGAAGGGGCCGAGGTGGAGCTTGCCGGTTACCCCATGGCGGCCGGAGGCGCACGCCAGGCGCGGCATTTTCTGCTGCTGCCCGAAGCCAGTTGCTGCCCCGGACACGCCCCGCGCGATCCCTCCGGCGCGGTGGAGATCACCGCCGGTCAATCGATCACACTGGGCAACGGAGCGATGCGGCTACGCGGTACCTGGCGGGTCTGCTTGGATGGGTGGCGCTATCAATTGCACGACGCCCAACCGATCGATCCGCCGGGCTGGCGAGCGGTCACGCGGCGGGGCCTGCTGGCAGCCGGGCCGCTGATGTGCTTGGCGGCGCCGGAAGGCTCCGCCGCAGCGGAGCCGACCCGTGTCCAGGCGGTGATCGCGGCGGGTTCGGCCGTCGACATCCACTCTCACGCGGGGGGCATCGCGAACGCCCTTCGGATCCGCGCCGGGTCGGGCTATTCCGCCATCACCGCGCCGATGCGGCGAGGCGGGATGGCAGCGATCTGCCTGGCGATGGTGTCCGACAGCCCAACCCACCATGTGGTGGATGGCCGCATCCGCCCCTATCGCACGCCCGATGCGGGGGAGTTGTATGCCTATGGCACGCTGGCCTTCGGCCGCATCCGCGCTTTGGTCGAGAACGAGAGCCTGCGCATCATTGCCCGTGCCGCTGACATGCGGGCAATCAGCCACGCCGCGCCCGGGGTCATCATCGCCGCCGAGGGCGCCGACTTCCTCGAAGGGCGCATCGATCGATTGGCCGAAGCCTATGACCGCTGGACCTTGCGGCACCTGCAACTGACGCATTACCGGGTGAACGAGCTGGGCGATATCCAGACCGAACCGCCAGAGCATCGCGGCCTCACGGATTTCGGGGCGGAGGTCATTCGCGCCTGCAACCGCATCGGCATCGTCGTCGATGTCGCGCATGGCACGCTGGATCTCGTGAAGCGCGCGGCGGCGGTAACCACCAAGCCGCTGGTTCTGTCGCATACCTCCCTGAGCAACCGGCCAGGCCCGACGAGCCGGCAGATCACGGCGGAGCATGCGAAAATCGTCGCCGGGACGGGCGGCGTGATCGGGGTCTGGCCACTGGCCAGCGTCTATCCCACGCTGCCCGCGATGGCCGTGGGGATCGCGCGACTGGCCGACGTGGTGGGGGTCGAGCATGTCGGCCTCGGCAGCGACCTGCGCGGGCTGTTGGGCGGCACGGTGTTCGCCGATGACGACGCCCTGCCCGACCTGGCCGAGGCGCTCCTGCAAACGGGGTTCAACGAGCCGGATACGGTCAAGATCCTGGGTGGCAACTACGCCCGCGTCTTCAATGCCAGCATGGCCGAATAACAAAAAAGGGCCGGGATTGCGCCCGGCCCTTTGTCGTTCGTTCGGCGGATTACTCCGCGGCTTCGATCCGCCGCTGTGAGTATTCCAGGTTGCGCGCATCGCGGCCCGCGGCAATGGCGCGGAGGCGGTTCATCACCGCACCCGTGCCGGCCGGGATCAGACGCCCGACGATCACGTTTTCCTTCAACCCGGTCAGGCTGTCGGACTTGCCCGCGGTCGCAGCCTCGGTCAGCACCCGCGTCGTCTCCTGGAAGGAGGCGGCGGAGATGAAGCTGTTGGTCTGCAGCGAGGCCTTGGTGATGCCCTGAAGCACCGGCATCGACACCGCCGGACGCTCGTCCTTCATCAGCTTGCTGTTCACGATGTCGAATTCCGCGCGGTCCACCTGCTCCCCGGTGAGGAACGTGGTGTCGCCCGGATCCATGATTTCGACCTTCTGCAGCATCTGGCGGACGATCACTTCGATATGCTTATCGTTGATCTTCACGCCCTGCAGACGATAGACGTCCTGGATTTCGTTCACGAGGTAGTCGGCCAGCACTTCAACGCCCATCACCTTGAGGATGTCGTGCGGCACGCGCGGACCATCGACCAAGGGATCGCCACGGCGGACGAAATCGCCTTCCTGCACCGAAACGTGCTTGCCCTTCGGGATCAGGTACTCGGTTTCCTCACCGGTCTCGTCGTTCTTCACGATGATGCGGCGCTTGGCCTTGTAATCCTTGCCGAATTCCACGCGGCCGTCGCACTCGGCGATGACGGCGTGATCCTTCGGGCGGCGGGCTTCGAACAGTTCGGCCACGCGCGGCAGACCGCCGGTGATGTCGCGGGTCTTGCTGCCTTCACGCGGGATACGCGCCAGCACGTCACCAGCCGCGACCTGGGCCAGATTATCCACCGACAAGATGGAGTCCGGCGACAGGAAGTAGCGGGCATCGGTGTTGTTCGGCAGCCGGATCACGTCGCCATTGGCATCTTTCAGCTGCAGACGCGGCCGCAGATCGACGCCCTTGGCGGCTTGCTTGTAATCGACCACGACCTTGGAGGTCAGGCCGGTCACTTCGTCCATCCGCTCGACCAGCGTCACGCCTTCGATCAGATCGAGGTATTCGACCTGGCCGTCACGCTCGGTGATGATCGGGAGGGTGTACGGATCCCATTCCGCCAGCTTCTGGTTACGCGTGACGCGGGCACCTTCATCGATCAGCAACCGGGCGCCATAGGGGACACGGAAGCGAGCGCGTTCACGGCCCTTGTCGTCTACCAGCACGATTTCGCAATTACGGCTCATGACGACGGTGCCGCCCTGGCTGTTCATCACGACCACGCGGTTTTTGATCGAAGCCGTACCTTCATGGCTGGCCTCAACCGCCGACACTTCCGCGCCACGCTGCGCCGCGCCACCGATATGGAAGGTGCGCATCGTCAGCTGGGTGCCAGGCTCACCGATAGACTGCGCGGCGATAACGCCGACGGCCTCACCGATGTTGACCGTGGTGCCACGGGCCAGATCGCGGCCGTAGCAATGGCCGCACACGCCGATCCGGGCTTCGCAGGTGAGGACGGAGCGGATTTTCATCGACTCGACACCGGCCGTCTCGATCTTGTCGGCCTCGATTTCCTCGATCAGCGTATTCGCCGGGACGAGAACCGCGCCGCCAGTGGGATCGAGCACGTCTTCCGCCGTGGTCCGGCCGAGCACGCGTTCGGACAGGGACGACACCGTCTCACCACCATCCATCACCGCGCGCACCGTCAGGCCGCGATCCGTGCCGCAATCATCTTCGAAGATGATGCAATCCTGGGCCACGTCCACGAGACGGCGGGTGAGGTAACCCGAGTTCGCGGTCTTCAACGCCGTATCCGCGAGGCCCTTACGAGCACCGTGGGTGGAGTTGAAGTACTCCAGAACCGAGAGACCTTCCTTAAAGTTCGCGATAATCGGCTGCTCGATGATCTCGCCCGAGGGCTTGGCCATCAGGCCGCGCATACCGGCGAGCTGACGCATCTGAGCGGGCGACCCACGCGCGCCGGAATGCGACATCATCCACACGGAATTGGTGGGAACGCCTTTCTCCTGCTTGCTGATCTCTTTCATCATCGCGGAGGCGACTTCGTCGGTGCAACGTGACCAGGCGTCGACCACCTTGTTGTAGCGCTCGCCCGAAGTGATCAGACCGTCCTGGTACTGCTGCTCGAACTCTTTGACCTCAGTCTGGGTACGATGGATCAGGGCGCCCTTTTCCACCGGGATGATCAGGTCGTCCTTGCCGAACGACAGCCCGGCCTTGGCGGCCTGCGCGAAGCCGAGGCCCATCATGCGGTCAGCGAAGATCACGCATTCTTTCTGACCGCAATGGCGATAGACCATGTCGATCACGTCGGAGACGTTCTTCTTCGTCAGCTGCTTGTTGATCAACTCAAACGGCACGTTCGGGTGCTTGGGCAGGATCTGGGCGATCATCATCCGGCCCGCGGTCGTCACAACGGGTAGGCGGACAGGATTGCCACCGGCATCGACGGTATCAAACCGGCCGCGGATCTTGTCATGCAGGTTAATCTGCTTGGCATAGAGCGCGTGTTCGATCTCACCGATGTTGCCAAAGGCCCGCGTCTGTTCGACCGGCGTATCCCGGAAATCCGGGGTCTCCAGCGACAGGTAATACAGCCCCAGAATGATATCCTGCGACGGCACGATGATCGGCTTGCCGTTCGACGGGCTGAGGATGTTGTTGGTCGACATCATCAGCACGCGGGCTTCAAGCTGCGCTTCCAGCGACAGCGGCACGTGCACCGCCATCTGGTCACCGTCGAAGTCGGCGTTAAAGGCAGTGCAAACCAGCGGGTGCAGCTGGATCGCCTTACCCTCGATCAGCACTGGCTCGAAGGCCTGAATGCCCAGGCGATGCAATGTCGGCGCGCGGTTGAGCATCACGGGATGCTCGCGGATCACCTCTTCGAGGATGTCCCAGACTTCCGGACGCTCTTTTTCCACCATTCGCTTGGCGGCCTTGATAGTGGTCGCGTGGCCGTATTTCTCCAGCTTGGAGTAGATGAACGGCTTGAACAGCTCGAGCGCCATCTTCTTCGGCAGGCCGCACTGATGCAGCTTCAGCTCGGGACCGACGACGATGACCGAACGGCCGGAGTAATCGACGCGCTTGCCGAGCAGGTTCTGCCGGAAACGGCCCTGCTTGCCCTTCAGCATGTCGGACAGCGACTTCAGCGGGCGCTTGTTGGCCCCCGTGATGGCGCGGCCACGGCGGCCGTTGTCGAACAGCGCATCGACGGATTCCTGCAGCATGCGCTTTTCATTGCGCACGATGATGTCCGGGGCGCGCAGCTCGATCAGGCGCTTAAGCCGGTTGTTGCGGTTGATGACGCGACGATACAGATCGTTCAAATCCGAGGTCGCGAAACGCCCGCCGTCCAGCGGCACCAGCGGGCGCAGCTCGGGCGGGATCACCGGCACGACGTCCAGGATCATCCAGCCCGGCAGGCAGCCAGATTCACCGAAAGCCTCGATCAGCTTCAGGCGCTTGACCAGCTTCTTGCGTTTCGCTTCGCTGGTGGTCTCCTTGAGGTCAGCGCGCAGGCGCACCTTCTCGGCATCCAGGTCGATGCGGTGCAGCACCTTCTTGATCGCCTCGGCGCCAATGCCGACTTCGAACTGGTCTTCGCCGAATTCGTCCTGCTTGGACAGCAGCTGATCTTCGTTCAGCAGCTGCAGCATCTTGAGGTCGGTGGTGCCGGGTTCGAGAACCACATAGCTCTCGAAATACAGGATCTTCTCCAGATCTTTCAGAGTCAGGTCGACCATCAGGCCGATGCGGGACGGCAGGGACTTCAGGAACCAGATATGCGCGACCGGGGAGGCGAGCTCGATATGGCCCATACGCTCCCGCCGGACTTTCGCCAGGGTCACTTCGACGCCGCACTTCTCGCAGATGATGCCGCGGAACTTCATGCGCTTGTACTTACCGCACAGGCACTCATAGTCCTTGATCGGGCCAAAGATGCGGGCGCAGAACAGGCCGTCCCGCTCCGGCTTGAAGGTGCGATAGTTGATGGTCTCGGGCTTACGGATCTCGCCGTATGACCAGCTGCGGATTTGCTCCGGGCTGGCGATCTGGATCTTGATACTGTCGAAGGTCATCGCCTGGCCGGTCTGGCCCAGGATCTTCATTAGCTCGTTCATGCGTTCGATACCCTTCTCATCAGCGGGTTCATCTGTCGTTCGGGGCTCCGCTTCCCTGACGGGACGCGGAGCCCATTGACGCGTTCCAGCTTAGGCGGCGCGGTTATCCAGATCGACGTTCAGGCAGAGCGACTTCAGCTCTTTCACCAACACGTTGAAGCTTTCGGGAATGCCGGCTTCGAAGTTGTCCTGCTCGCGCACGATCGCCTCGTAAACCTTGGTGCGGCCCGACACGTCGTCGGACTTCACGGTCAGCATTTCCTGCAACGTATAGGCGGCGCCATAGGCTTCAAGCGCCCAGACCTCCATCTCCCCGAAGCGCTGGCCGCCGAACTGCGCCTTACCGCCCAGCGGCTGCTGGGTCACAAGCGAGTAGGGGCCAATCGAGCGAGCGTGGATCTTGTCGTCGACCAAGTGGTGGAGCTTGAGCATGTAGATGTAGCCGACGGTCACCTTACGCTCGAAGGGTTCGCCGGTGCGGCCATCGGTCAGCACCACCTGGCCGGAGGTGTTAAGCCCCGCGCGCGTCAGCATGCCTTCGATATCCGACATGCGGGCACCGTCGAACACCGGCGTCGCGATGGGGATGCCCTTCTTCAGGTTCTCGCACAGCTCGATCAGGTCACGATCATCGAGGTCCACGATCTGCTGGTTGAAGACCTCCTCGCCATAGATTTCCTTCAACCGCTGCAGGAGCTCGACCCGGTAGTTGCCGGTGCGACGGTAGTTTTCCACCATCTCCCCGACCTGCTTGCCGAGGGTCGCGCAAGCCCAACCCAAATGGGTTTCCAGAATCTGGCCCACGTTCATGCGCGACGGCACGCCCAACGGATTCAGAACGATATCCACATGGGTGCCATCTTCGAGGAACGGCATATCTTCGACCGGCACCACGCGGGAGCAGACACCCTTGTTGCCGTGACGGCCGGCCATCTTGTCACCGGGCTGCAGCTTGCGCTTTACCGCGATGAACACCTTGACCATCTTCATCACGCCAGGCGGCAGCTCGTCACCGCGCTGCAGCTTCTCGACCTTGCTGTCGAAACGGGCCTGCAGGCGTCCGATGGCGGCATCGTATTCGCGCTTGAGGATTTCGATCTCGGTCATCACCGCATCGTCCTGCACGCCGATATGGCGCCAGGCGCCACGCGGGTGTTCGGCCAGCACGGCCTCATCCAGCACGGTGCCGGACTTGATGCCCTTGAAGCCGCCCGACGCTTTGCGGCCGATCAGCTTCTCCCGCAGGCGGTTCAGGAAGGAGCGCTCCTGAATGGCCTTCTCGTCGTCGCGGTCCTTGGCGAGACGTTCGATTTCCGACCGCTCGATCGCCATCGCGCGCTCGTCCTTATCGACGCCACGGCGGCTGAACACGCGCACATCCACCACCGTGCCGGTCACGCCCGGCGGCAGCTTCAGCGAGGTGTCACGCACGTCAGAGGCCTTTTCGCCGAAGATCGCGCGCAGCAGCTTTTCTTCCGGCGTCATCGGGCTTTCGCCCTTCGGCGTGACCTTACCGACGAGAATATCGCCCGGGTTCACTTCCGCGCCGATATAGACGATGCCGGCTTCGTCGAGGTTCTTCAGCGCTTCTTCACCCACATTCGGAATATCGCGGGTGATTTCCTCCTGGCCGAGCTTCGTATCACGCGCCATCACTTCGAACTCTTCGATGTGGATAGAGGTGAACACGTCGTCGCGGGCGATCCGCTCACTGATCAGGATCGAATCTTCGAAGTTGTAGCCATTCCAGGGCATGAAGGCGACGAGGACGTTGCGGCCCAGCGCCAGCTCGCCCAGCTCGGTGGACGGGCCGTCGGCGATGATATCGCCCTCCGCCACGCGATCACCGACTTTTACCAGCGGACGCTGGTTGATGCAGGTGGATTGGTTGGAACGCATGAA
>CAIXEA010000030.1 GCA_903918315.1 uncultured Acetobacteraceae bacterium
CCGCCAACGCCTGACAAATCTGGTTCGAAACGCGGCACGGCAAGCATCGGCGAGGCGCGCGGTGTATTATTTCGGTATGACACCATATGACCCGGGCGGGCGCTTGGGCTGGGCCAGGATGAATAAGATGGGTTAACCGGGAGGGAGACCAGACTTTGGCTGGTCTCGAAATAGGCCAGCATGGTGGGCGTGTTCGCGTAACCAGTCGCTGTCTTCGCGATTTCGTACACTGAACCGAAACTGCCGCGGCCAGAATCGGTCGTGCCGTATAAATTGCCGGCGGAATCCATGACGAGTCCTCCGGTGGTCGGCCCGCCGTACTCAGTCGCGTTGGTATTATGATTTCCGTAGCTCGCGCCGAATGTCGCCAGAATGGTTGGCGTGCTGGCATAGCCGGAACCCGTCCACGCGAGTTCATAGACCGCGTTGTTGGTCGTTCCATACAGGTTGCCAAAGGAATCGGCGATAAAGCCCGAATTGGGCTGTCCGGTGGCTCCGGAGAAATTGAACAGCGTTGTCGCCGTATTGGGGTAACCACCGGATGTCCTTGCGATCTGGTACAGCGTACCATAACCGTTGCTCCCTCCCAGCATGGTCGTCCCAAGCAGTGTGCCCTGACCATCGATGTATAAGCGGGAATTCGGCGGGGGGGAGCCGCCGGGGAGGGTCGCGACCTTGATGAGGGTGCTGGCATAACCAGACGCCGTCTTTGGTAATTCGAAAATCCCACCCAGCCGGTTGCCGTTCGAATCGGTACCCGCTGAGCTGACGACCCCATACAAATTGCCGCTGCTGTCGGACGTCAGACCTCCGACCGGCCAGGTCATCCCTGAACCAGCGAAATCCACGTATGTCGTGGCGGGGGCCGCCTCACTGTTCGACATGCTCGCCATCAGAACAATGGCGGCAATGCAAGTACAACGACCCATTTGAAATATTCCTCCCACCCCGATATTTCCAACATGACCTGCCTCTTCAGGCGGCTTTCTTGGACGATAAGCGAGATGGATCGTGCTTGGCAACACGGCCCGAACGAGCTGTTTTTATTTGCATCATAAGTTTTCGTTTCGAACCGTTCAAAATTATAACGTTTTCGGAGGTGAGTGGATCAGTTCCGACAGCAAGGTGTTCGTTCTGGCCGCCGTCGACAATTATCCTTGCCGGATCGCCATTGCCGCGGCTGATCCCGGACATCCGCACACAAGCGGTTACTACGAAACCATTATGCTTGTATCCGGCGCTAACGGGCCAACCAGTGAATGAAGGCCGGGCTAAAACGTCCGCGCGATCACGAGCTTCTGTACCTCGTTCGTACCGTCGTAGAGTTGGAACACGCGGCAGTCGCGCCAGTATTTCTCGACACGGTAATCAGCCACGAAGCCGTAACCACCGTGAATCTGGATCGCGGCCGAGCAGACCCGTTCACTCATTTGCGACGCGTATAGCTTGGCCATCGACGCCTCCCGCACGCAGCGCTCTCCGGCTTGTTTCAGGGCGGCGGCGTGGCGGCACATCTGCGTCGCGACCTCGATCTCCGTCGCCATGTCCGCGAGTTGGAACGCGACCGCCTGATGCTCGAAGATTGGCTTGCCGAAGGTCTTGCGCTCTTTCGCATAGGCCAAGGCGGCATCGAAGGCCGCCCGCGCGACACCGATGGCCTGGGCGGCGACGACGATCCGCCCCGATTCCAGGCCGGATAAGGCCACTTTCAGCCCCTCCCCCGGTTGGCCCAGCATATCCTCCGCCGGCACTTCGAGCCCATCCAGCGCGATCTGGCAGGTGTCGTTGGCGCGGTGCCCCAGTTTGCGTTCCGACCGCAGGACGGTCCAGCCGGGGGCGGCGGTGCGCACGATGAAGGCCGAAATCCCGCGCTTACCGGCCGATGGATCGGTGACCGCCACCACCATCGCCCGATCGGCTGAACGGCCCGAGGTGATCAGCGACTTCACCCCATTGAGGATATAGCGGTCGCCCCGCCGAACGGCGCGGGTGGTCAGCGCGGCAGCATCGGATCCGGCCTGTGGCTCGGTCAAAGCCATGCACGCGATCTCCTGACCGCTCGCGACAGGTCTCAGAAATCGCTCCTTCTGCGCCTCGGTGCCGAAATCCCGGACCTTGATGCCGAAAGAGTTGGTCGCGGTGATGGTATTGCAGACGCCGGCGTCGCCATAGGCCAGTTCCTCCATCGCCAGAACGTAGCTGGTGAAATCCGCGCCGGCCCCGCCATGGGACGCGGGCAGATTGACCCCGAACAGGCCCAGCGCGCCGGCCGCGCGAATGGTGTCCAGCGGCACGGTCTCAGTCCGGTCCCATTCCAACGCATGCGGGATGATCGCCCGCCGCGTGAAATCGCGGGTCATGTCGCGGATCGCGATCTGGTCTGCCGAGAGTTGCATGCGAAAGCGGCCTTCAGCACGGATGCGCGGCAGGATAGGCCAGCCCGCCTTGGGAACAAGGGGAACCCTTCCGCGACAGGCAGGTGCGTGCTACCGCCCAGGCGATGAAATCGCTGCTCCGCCACCCCATCGCGCAGGCGTTGCTGGCCCGCTTTTTGGGCTGGTATCTCGCCTTGGCGCTCCGCACCACGCGGTGGACCCTGGTGGGGGCGGAGCATCTTGCCCCCCTGGCGGCCGGGTCATCGGGGGTCGTCGCGTTCTGGCATGAGTTTCTGCCCTTGATCCCGGCGTTGACGATCGTCGCCGCGCGGCTGCCCGGCTACCGCCCAACACCGCTGCACGCGCTGGTCAGCCAGCATCGGGACGGGCGCTTCATCGGGCATATTGTCGGGCGCTTCGGCATCACGCCGGTCTTCGGCTCCTCCACCCGCGGCGGTGCGAACGGCCTGCGGGCGCTGCTGAAACTGCTGGCGGCCGGGGCCATCATTGGCATCACCCCCGATGGCCCTCGCGGCCCCCGGCGCGACGCCGACGCCGGCGTGGCACAACTGGCGGCGCTGGCCGGGGTCAGCGTCATACCCTGCGCCGCGCGCACCACGCACCGCATCAAACTGGCAACCTGGGACCGAATGGAAATCCCGCTGCCGTTCGGACGGGGCGTGCTGGTGTGCGGCCCGGCACAGGCCGTCGCGCGGGACGACTGGCGAGGCACGCTGCCGCGCATCACCGCCGGACTGAACGCCGTGGCTGAACGAGCCGACCAGCTATGAGGTCCTGCAATTCCCCTTGGCTGGCACGCGCCTGGGCCGCGTTCGGCGCCGCCGCGCCGCCATTGCTGCGCTGGAATCTGCGGCGGCGGAGCATCCGGGGCAAGGAAATCGACGCCCGGCTGCCCGAGCGCTGGGGCCAGGATTCAACCCCACGCCCGGCCGGCCGGCTATTATGGCTGCATGCCGCCAGTGTCGGCGAAGCCATGTCCCTCCTGACCGTCCTGTCAGCACTGGCCCAGGCCAGGGTGACGATCCTGCTGACCACGGGCACGGTAACCTCGGCGGCGCTGCTGCAACGCCGGCTGCCGGACCTTGGCCTATCGGACCGGGTGCTGCATCGTTTCGTGCCCCTGGACGTTCCGGCCTGGGTCGAACGGTTCCTCGACCACTGGCAGCCGGATGCCGTCGGTTTCGTCGAGAGCGAGTTATGGCCCAACCTGCTCGCGGCCTGCCGCGCCCGTGCGCTGCCCGCGATGCTGATCAACGCCCGCATGTCCGCCGGCAGCTTCGCGCTCTGGCAGCGGGCACCCGGCTTCGCCCGCTGGGTGTTGGGGAGCTTCGCCCTCATCCTGGCCCGGAGTGATGAAGACGCCGAACGGCTTCGCGCGCTGGGCGTCGCCGATGTCAGCGTGCACGGGGATCTCAAATTCGCGGCCGAACCGCTGCCGGTCGACGACGCCGAATGGGCGGCATTGCGCCATGGCCTGGCGGGGCGCCCGGTCTGGCTTGCCGCCAGCACCCATCCCGGTGAGGAAACCGAAATCGCCGCCGCGCACCGGGCGATGGTGGCGGCGCATCCCCGGCTGCTCACCATCATCGCCCCACGCCATCCGGAGCGCGGACCCGCCTTGGCTGACGCACTGGCCGCACCGCGCCGGGGCGCGTCGGAACCGCCGCCGGACACCGCGGGCCTGTGGATCGCGGATACGCTGGGCGAGCTCGGGCTATGGTACCGCCTTGCCCAGGTCGCATTTGTCGGGCGCAGCCTGATCGCGCCGGGAGGGGGGCAGAACCCGCTGGAGCCAGCGCGCCTTGGCTGCGCGGTGGTCACCGGCCCGTATACCGGGAATTTCACCGACGCGATGACCCTGCTGCGGGCAGAAAAGGCGGTGCTGGAGGTCACCAGCACCGCCGAACTCGCGGCCAGCGCGTCCCTGCTGCTGAGCGATGCAGCGGCCCGGCGGCAACAAACCGAACGCGCCTATGACGCGGTGCATCGCCACGCAGACCTGCCGGGGCGGATCGCGGACATGCTCCTTGGCCTGTTGCCGCGGGCTTGAGCATGGGGCGCGCACCAACATTCTGGTTCAGAACCCACTGGCTCAGCACGATGCTGGCCCCGCTGTCCGTCGTTGGGGCCCTGATCACAGCCCGGCGGGTCGCGCGGCCAGGCTGGCGCGCGCCCGTGCCGGTCATCTGCTGCGGCAACGTCACCGTGGGCGGGGCAGGCAAGACCACGCTCGTGCTGGATATCGCGACGCGGCTCAGGGCCCGGGGTGCGGCGGTTCACATCCTGCTGCGCGGATACGGCGGTTCATCGCGCGGCACACGGCTGGTCACGACCGCGGACAGCGCGGCCGAGGTCGGTGATGAGGCTCTCCTCCTCGCCGCCGTCGCCCCCACCTGGATCGGCGCCGATCGCGCCGCGAGCGGACGGGCGGCCGTGGCGGCGGGGGCAACGGTGCTGCTGATGGATGACGGGCTGCAAAACCCGACCCTGCACAAGGATTTCTCCATTCTGGTGATCGACGGCGCCTCCGGCTTCGGCAACGGGCGCGTGCTGCCGGCCGGACCGTTGCGTGAGCCGGTGGCGGCCGGCGCGGCGCGCTGCCAGGCCGCCGTGCTCATCGGCGCCGACCGGACGGATGCAGCGGCGCTGCTGCCGCCTGACCTGCCGATGCTGCGGGCTGATCTGGTGCAGGACGCTGACATCGCGGCATTGCGCGGGCGGCGGGTGCTGGCTTTCGCCGGCATCGCCCGACCGGACAAATTCTTCGCCCCCCTGCGGGCGGCGGGCGCGGACGTGGTGGAACAGCACCCGTTTCCCGATCATCACAGCTTTACCCGCGGCGAACTCGAAACCTTGCTGGCGCGGGCCCGCGATTGCGACGCAATGCCGGTCACCACACCCAAGGACGCGGTCCGCCTGCCGCCGGACATCCGCGCGTTGGTCCGGGTCATCGGCGTCGGCCTGCGCTGGCAGGATGAGGACCGATGGGAGACCACGCTCCAGGCAGCCTCTCAGCTTGGGTCCGGCCGCGGCTGATCCGTCAGGCCCATCCGGCAGCACACCGCCAGGATCAGCACCCCCGCGCCGGCCGCGGCGAATCCGCCCCGGTAGCCGGTCAGGGCCAGCAAGGCGCCGAAGGCTAAGGACCCGACGGTCTGGCCCAGAAACAGCGATAGCGCGAAGGCGGAGACGGCGGTGCCCCGGGCCTCGGGCAGGACCTCGGTCGCGCGGGCCTGCAGGACGCCGTGGAACATGTAGAACATCAGGCCGAGGAAGACCTGCACGGCGGCCGCGACCTCCCAATCCGGGGCCAGCGCGAGGCCCAGCAGACCGGCGGCGAGGCCGGCGGTGCTGGCGGTCAGGCCGAAGGCCTGGATGACGAAGGCCCCGACATAGGGGAAAGCGCCGCCAAAGAGACACAACCCGTCGAAAAAGGCTGAGATCAGCAGCCAGCGCCCGGCCGGACGCGACAGCAGCGCCAGATAGGCGGTCAGCCCGGGCACCCGCGCGCCGGGCACCTTCGCCGCCCGCCACAGGGTCGCGCCCAGCCGGACCGCCAGCGCCGTGCCGATGAGGATGGCCAGGATGCCGAGCACGACGAAGGAGGCGCGCCAGCCCCCATACTCCCCGATCACGCCCGAGACCGGACCGGCCAGCATCTGCGCCATCACCATCCCGGTCAGGAACTGGCCGATAGTGGCCTGGCGTTCGTCGTAGGGGACGGTGTCGCCGAGATAGGCGATCAGCAGCGGGATCACCGCCCCGGCAAAAAGCCCGGATGCGGCGCGCATCAGCACCAGCGTGACCAGGCCCGGCGCGGTGGAGCAAGCCAGCACCGCGATGCCGTAAAAGATCACCGCCACGCAGGCGACCCGGAGCTTGCCCAGACGATCGCCCAAGGGCCCCAGCACCACCTGGCCCAGCCCGTAGGGCAGCATGAACCCGGCAATCACCGCCGAGGCGCCAGCGACCGAGACGCCCAGACTCTCCGCCACCTGCGGCAGCAGCGGATCGAGCAGCCGCATCCCCGACCCGCAGGCAAAGCCCGCCAAAGCCAGAAGGCCGATGGGTACCGGGGCGGCGGGGATGGCGGGATTCAGACCTTCGGTGATCCTCCCTCCGGTCATCCTGCGCCTAGCCGCCTTTGATCTGCTTCATCGCCGCACTGTAGCCGCGATACAGCACGTCGGCGTCGCTGGAGTAGGCCAATAATAGCGCCCCTGCATCCTTCCAACGCTGCATCTCTTCGAAACTGCCGACGAGCATGGCGGCGGTTTTGCCGTGCTTGCGGCAGGCGGCGAGGATGCGGTCGCGGTGTTCATCCAACACCTTCGCCGCCTCGGGCGTTCCCGTAACCCCCAAATCCTGCCCCAGATCGGCTGGCCCGATCGTCAGCGCGTCGATGCCCGGCATGGCGGCGATCGTATCCAGATCATCGAAGGCGCGGGCGGTTTCGAACATCACGGTGACGAACACCTCCCGATTGGCATGCGCCCGGCGGTCGGTCTGCGACAGCGATCCGTCGAAGTCGGTCGCGGCGGAAAGCCCGCCATTGCCGCGCAGACCCATCGGCGCATAGCGGGAGGCCGCGACGATCTCCCGCGCGTGTTCGGCGTTTTCGACCTGCGGGCAGTGCAGGTTCCAGACCCCGACATCGAGCAGGCGGGTGATCCATTCCCGATTGGCCTTGGGCGGGCGGACGGCGATGGGGAAGTTCAGGGCACGGGCCAGGACGGCCATATCGGCCACGGTCTCGATGGTCAGCGCGGAATGCTCCATATCGACGCGCGCGAAGTCGAGGCCGGCGGTTTGCATCAGCGACAGGATGGCGGGATTGCGCACCATGGTGAGCCAGGTGCCGATCTGGGGTTCGCCGCGGGCGAGGGCGGCGCGCATGGGGTTCCCTTGGGGGTTGGGGTTCATGGATGGGACCTCCCGGCCTGGTCGTTGCGGTTCACCGTCGCCCCCGGGACAAGCAGGGGGCGACGGTGATGCGTTGCGATCGGGCGGCGGGTTGTGGACATCAAACGTCCAGATTGGCAACCTTCAGCGCATTCCCCACGATGAAATCGCGCCGCGGTTCGACCACGTCGCCCATCAGGGTGCTGAACACCTGCGCCGCGTCTTCGCTATCGGCGACCTTCACCTGCAGCAGCGACCGGACCGACGGGTCCAGCGTGGTCTGCCAGAGCTGATCCGGGTTCATCTCACCCAGGCCTTTGAAGCGCTGGAACGACAGGCCGCGACGGCCATGCGCGAGGATGCGGTCATAGGCCGAAGCCGGGCCGGCGACCGTGGGTTCCTGGCTGTCCAGCTTCAATTTCGCCGGTTCGGCGAAGCGCTTGGCCAAAGTCTCGGCCCGATCCGCCAGCCAGCGCGCCTCGGCGCTGCGCAAGGCCGCGGGTTCGAGGCTGTATTTCTCCACCACGCCGCGCACGGTGCGGGACATGATCAGCCCGTTATCGGCGCTGACCACCCAGCCACGTTCCGTCGGCGAAGACACCGCGTTCAGGCGGATCGCCAGATCGGGCGCCCGCGACGTCGCGCGGATACTGTCAGACGTCAGCACGCCAGCGATGGCGGCCTGTTCCAGCAGATAGGTCGGGATGGTGTTGGACAGGCGGCGCAGGTTCAGCGTCGCCTCCCGCAGCAGGCGGACCTCGCGCTGCAATTCGTCGGATTCGAACGCGTCCCCGTCACAATAGCTGAGCCGGGCGCCTGACAGCGCCTTGTCCAGCAGATACGATTCCATCGCGGCATCGTCTTTGAGGTAGCGTTCGTCATTGCCGCGTTTGGCGCGGTACAAAGGCGGCTGGGCGATATAGAGATGCCCGCGCTCGATCAATTCGCGCATCTGGCGGAAGAAGAAGGTCAGCAGCAGGGTACGGATATGCGACCCGTCCACATCCGCGTCGGTCATGATGATGATGCGGTGATAGCGCAGTTTCTCGATCGAAAAACCGCCTTGTTCCACCGGCCCCTGGCCGATACCGGTGCCGAGCGCGGTGATCAGCGTGCCGATTTCCTGGCTGCCGAGCATGCGGTCGAAGCGGGCGCGTTCGACGTTCAGGATCTTGCCCTTCAGCGGCAGGATCGCCTGGAACTTGCGATCACGCCCCTGCTTGGCCGAACCGCCGGCGCTGTCACCCTCGACCAGGAACATTTCGCATTTGGCGGGATCGCGTTCCTGGCAGTCGGCCAGCTTCCCCGGGAGGGTGGAGATATCCAGCACGCCCTTGCGCCGGGTCAGTTCGCGCGCCTTGCGGGCGGCTTCGCGCGCGGCGGCGGCGTCCATCACCTTCTGGATGATGCCCTTGGCTTCGCGGGGGTGGGTTTCGAACCAATGCGATACCGCGTCAGCCACGGCGGCCTGCACCACCGGCTGCACTTCCGAGGACACCAGCTTGTCCTTGGTCTGGGACGAGAATTTGGGATCGGGTACCTTGACCGACAGCACGGCGGTCATGCCTTCGCGCATGTCCTCCCCCACCAGGTCGAGGGAGTCCTTTTTGCCCATGCTCTGGGCGTATTTGGTCACCACCCGGGTCATCGCCTGGCGGAATCCCGCCAGATGCGTGCCGCCGTCGCGCTGGGGGATGTTGTTGGTGAAGCAGAGCATCGTCTCGTGGAAGCTGTCGTTCCACGACAGACCGAATTCGACCCGGATACCTTCCTGCTCCGCCGGGGTCTTCAGGCTGATCGGCGGATTGAAGACCGGGGTCTTGGCGCGATCCAGCCATTCGACGAAGGCGACCAGGCCGCCTTCGTAATGCAGCACCGTTTCCACCGGCGCGGCGTGGCGTTCATCGCGCAGCACGATGGTCATGCCGGAGTTCAGAAACGCGAGTTCCCGCAGCCGGCGTTCCAGCAGGGCGTAGTCAAACTCGGTTTTGGTGAAGGTGCCCGTGCTGGCCTTGAACGTGACCTCGGTTCCATTGCTATGGCCCGGGGCGGGCCCGACAATGGCCAGTGGCGCATCGGGTTCGCCGTGCTGGAAGCGGATCATATGCTCGACGCCATTGCGCCAGATGCGGACCTCCATCCACTCCGACAGCGCGTTCACCACCGCCGCGCCGACGCCATGCAGGCCACCGGAGACCTTGTAGGAATTCTGGTTGAACTTGCCGCCGGCATGCAGCTTGGTCAGCACGACCTCGGCGGCGGAAATGCCTTCCTCCGGATGGATATCGGTCGGGATGCCGCGGCCATCATCGCGCACGGTGACGCTGCCGTCGCCATTGAGGATCAGCTCGCACTTCGTCGCGTAGCCGGCCTGAACCTCATCGACCGCGTTGTCGATGATCTCGAAAGCCATGTGATGGAGGCCGGAGCCATCGTCGGTATCCCCGATATACATTCCCGGGCGGCGGCGGACGGCGTCGAGGCCTTTGAGGACCGAAATCGACGCGGCGTCGTAGGCTTCCGGATCGGAATCGGGGGGCGTGTCGGCGGAATCGGACATGCCGAAGGGGTACTCCGTGGATGGATGGAACGCGAATATACTAGCATCCACAGCCGGATTGGGACAGGGGCGTGTTAGGCCGGGCAGGGATTGCCGTTGGCTCGCCGCCACCCTGCCCGGTCAGGCCTCTATCCTGCCATCGACAACCTCCACGATCCGGTCGCAGCGCCGCGCCAGGTCGACATTGTGGGTCACAATCAGGAAGGTGGTATGGCTGTCGCGATTGACCTCGCGCAGCAATTCGAAAACGCTGTCGGCCGATTTCGTATCCAGATTGCCGGTTGGCTCGTCTGCCAGCACCAGGTCCGGGCTCATCGCCAGCGCGCGGGCGACAGCCGCACGCTGCTGCTGGCCACCGGACAAATTCATTGCCAGATTGTTCATCACCCGCTCCAGCCCAACCCGCGCCAGCAAAGCGCTCGCCCGGGCGGTGATGGCAGGGGAAAGGAAGGTGCGATCGACGAGCAGCGGCATCTCCACGTTTTCTCGTGCTGAAAAAGCGGAAATGAGATTGTGATATTGAAACACGAAACCAATCGTGTGGCCGCGCAGATGGGTCAACTCGGCATCGCTCAGCGCAGCGGTGTCCTGGCCATTGATGAACAGCCGCCCGGAGGTCGGGCGATCCAGCAGACCGATGATGTTCAGCAGCGTGCTTTTGCCCGACCCCGATGGACCCATCAGCGCCAGGAAATCATCCCGTTCCAAGATCAAATCGATATCGTGCAGCACCTCAACTTCCGAGGGTTGCCCGATATTATAAGACTTGCAGACCTTTTCGAGGCGGAGGACCGGACTAGCCACGGATCGCCACCACGGGATCAAGCCGCGCCGCGCGCACCGCCGGCGCGAGGGCGGCCAGCAAGCCGGTCAGCGTCGCCAGCAGAGCCGTGTCGATGAACAGCCACCGATCTAACACGAGAGGGAACAATTCGGTCCCGTCCGGCTGCATCGTATAGGCATGATATTCGATGATGCCCGCCGCGCCCATCAATGCACCGAACAACGAGCCCAGGAACCCCAGCAATCCGCCCTGTATCAGAAACACCCGCAGAATCTGGCCGCGCGAGGTGCCCATGGCGCGGAGGATGCCAATCTCGCGCGAGCGCTGGATAACGGACACCACCAGCACGGCCGCAATGCCGAAGGCGACCGACAAGGCGACGAACACCCGAATCATCGTGTTCCCCATGATCTGCGCCTTGATCCCGCTGTAGAACTGGGCGTTGGTCGCGATCCAACTATCGGCCTCGATATCCGTCATGGCGGCAATCTGTTGCGCGATGATCTCGGCATCCCAGACGTCTGCGACGGTCAGGTCGATGGTCGTCACGCCGCCAATCATGCCCTCCAACGATTGGGCGGTGCGCAAGGCGACATAGGTGTTACGCAGATTGGTTCCCTTGTTGCCGAGGTCCACGATGCCTGCGATCGTCAGCACGCGATTTCTGCCAGAGACGACCGAGACACCCAACTTGTCGCCGACGGTGGCACCCAGAGTTTTTGCCAACTCGGTACCGATGATAATGTCTTCGCTTGTCAGCCTGGCCTCACCCGCGACGATATAGTCGGGAATTGGCACGATACCAAAATAAGTAGCGGGATCGACGCCGACCAGATTGATCGCGCGGTTCGCCTCTCCGCGCGCCACCAGCGCGGAGCCGGACAAGGTCGGAGAAACGCCGGTGATGCCGGGCATCGCCAGCATTTGGTCGCGGATCTTGGGCCACTGGTTCATCGGAATGATGCGCTGGGCCGGCCTTTGAATGGTCGCGTCCTCGATCACACCGCCGCCATTGCGCAGCGGACGGGCGACCTGATCGGGCACCACCAGCTGGATGTGCGGCTGGGAGGTCAGGACCCGCCTGATAAAATTCGCCTCCAGGGAGCTCAGCATCCCCGCCATGAAGACGATCACGCCGACCCCAATGGCGACGCCACCGATGATGAACAGGGTTTGCAGCCGTCCTTCCAGCAGAAACCGCGAGGCGGCGATCCATTCGAATGGCATCCAGCGTTTCATTGCTGGATGGGCCGGATGCGCTGCCCGGTCAGCACGCCCGCCGCCAGCGGGATCGCCATGTCACCGACTTGCAACCCCTCCAGGATTTCCACCTGGGTGCTGCCTCGCAGGCCAATGCGCACCGGGCGGTGGGTGGCGCGGCCGTCCCGGACGCCCATCACCCAGGGCGCGCCGGACATCAGGCCACGCACCGCCCGCATCGGCAGCACCAGGGCGTCGTCCTTCTTCGCCACCTGGATATCAACGGATACGGTCATGTCCTGGCGCAGGAAGGCGGGGGGCTTCGGCACGGTCAGCTTCACTTCGACGGACGCGCGGGCGATGTCGATGCCGGGATTGATAAAGGCCAGCACGGCATCGAATGTTTGATCCGGGTAAGCGTCGGCGGAGGCGAGGGCCGTCTGCCCCAATACGAGGTGACCAAGATTGCGCTCATCGATCAGCGCGACCAATTGGGTTTCTCCGTCCGGCGCCAGCACCATCAGCACCTTACCAGGCTGCACGACGGTGCCCCGTTCAACGGAGCGGCTGACGAGCACCCCGTCGCGCGGGGCGGCGATGACCGCATAGGCCAGCCGTGACGTCGCGATGTCCAGGTTCGCCCGCGCCTGGCGCAGCTGCGTCTCTGCCATCACATAATCACTGCCACCGGGGCTGGCCGTGAAGACCTGCAACGCCGCCGCCCGGGCCAAAGCAGTCGCGACATCGAGGTTCTTGCGCGCGTCATCTAAAGCCGCCCGGGCCGCGACGCCGGTCCGCGCCAGTTCGGCGGTACGATCGTAGCTCGCACGGGCGTCAACCTGTGACGCAACGGCTTGCGCCAGTTGTTCCTGTGCCGAGGGCAGTGTGAATTCGCGCAATTGCCGCATGCGTGCCTCGGCCTGAGCCACGGCGCCTTCGGCTTGCGCGACAGCGGATGTCAGCTCCCTTGCCTCAACGGCAATGAGTTTCTGGCCCTGGGTGACTCGCTGGCCTTCATCGACCAGCACCTCGGCGACCGTGCCGGTCATCTGGCTGGCAATTTCCACGCGGAAGGGTGATTCGACGTGCCCGCTGGCGACGACGGTCTGAACCAGCGCCCCGCGGTGGACGGTCTCAACGACAACCGCCGGTCCGAGGACAATCCGCACGGCCTGCCAAGAGCCAAGACCCAGCATCACCGATACGGTCAAAAAAAACCATCGGTGTGACCATGCCCAATAGAACGCGGACATCCGACCGCGGACCGATGGTCTGAGCAATTCCGTCGATATGGTCATCGAAAGCCCATCTCACGTGGCCTCCTTCTCGCGCGTGGGCCGAACCTGACCCGCTGGATACGCATGCTGCATCGGTGGCGGTGCGTCAGCCTTGCGTTGGATCAACGCCGCTGGAGCAGCAAAGCGAATTCGGTCCTGGTGTGGGCACGGAGACGGGGCGGCGCCGCGCCTTATCCAGGGGGGCGTGCCGCCGCGAGATGGTCGAAACGCTGACTGTAGGTACCCAGACCCAGCGTCTGCGACCGCAGTTCGATAATCAGATCGTGCAGTTCCGCCTCCGGCACCAGCGCCTCGACATCGTCCCAGCCAGGCCAGCCCGCGCGTTCGGCGAAACCCAGGATCTGCCCGCGCCGCCCGGTCAACAGACGTTGCGCCCGGGCGGTGAAATCATTGGGCACGCTGACGGTCACCCGATCCACCGGTTCCAGCAACACCGGGCCCGCCTTGGCCAGGCCGTCCTTCATCGCCAGATGCGTCGCGGTCTTGAAGGCCATGTCGGAGCTGTCCACGGCATGAAACCCGCCATCGACCAGTGTCACCGCGATATCGACGACGGGGTATCCGAACGGGCCCTTTTTGGCCGCTTCCTCAGCCGCCTCACCGACAGCGGGAATGAAATTGCGCGGAACCGCACCGCCGACGACTTTATCGATGAAACAGAACCCCGCCCCACGCGGCCGCGGCGCGATGTCGAGTTTGACATCCGCGAACTGGCCATGCCCGCCGGTCTGCCGCTTCAGACGGCCATGTTCATGCACCGCCGACTGGATGGTTTCCTTATAGGCGACCGATGGTTTGCCTGTGCTCAGCTTCAGACCAAAGTTTTTCGCCATGCGTTCAACAGCCGCAAGCAGGTGCATCTCCCCCTGCCCACGGAGCACCATTTCACCCGTATCCTGGTCATGAACCACGGTCAGTGCCGAGTCCTCCTCGGTCAATTTCTGCAAGGCGCCGAACAACCGCACATCGTCCTTCCGGTCGACCGTGGACACGGCCATGCCGTAAACCGGCGCGGGGGGCGCCGGGAACGGCAGGGCCTCGATCGACCCCGTCGAGAGCGTCGCCCCCGTTGCCACGCCATCCAGCCGACCGAGCGCGACGACATCGCCGGTGGCCGCATCGGGGACTTTGGTCAGATCGCTGCCGTTGTTCAGGCGATAGATGCCGCCCAGCCGGGTGCCATTCAGCGTCATGCCGTCTTTGACCTCCCCCCGCCAGACACGGGCAAAGGACAGCTTGCCGGTATGCCCGGCATATTCGGTCTTGAACACCTGGGCGAGCGGCGGTCCCTCAGCGTCGATTGCTTTTCGTTCCGCCGTCTCCTTGGCGTCCGGAGTGTCGTGGCGCAGGGCTTTCCATAGCCTGCGCACGCCGCTGGCATGCTCCGCCGCGCCGAGCAGGACCTCAATCACGTTCCCCGCCAGCAGATCCTTGTGCATATCCCGGTACAGCTCGCCTGGCGTTGGCTGAATATCCTCCAGCACCTTTTCCAGCAGCGCGTCGTCGTGATCCGCGAGCACTTCGATCAGCCGGCCCAGCGCCGCACGCTCTTCCTTCAGCATCAGCGGCGGGATTTCCATCAGTTCCGAGGCTTGTCCCTTGCGATAGCGGTAGGCGCGCTCACTCATGAGGTCGACATAACCGCCCACGCCCTGATCAGTGACAATCGGCATCTGGCGCAGCACCATGGGCGATGTCGCATAGGCCTGCAGCGCGGCCAGCGTATCGGACACGCTGCCATCGAGCATGTCGATCTTATTGATGAAGACCATATGCGGCACGCCCGCATCGGCCAGCGTCTTCAGCAATGGCGCCACCGTCAAAGCGCGGGCCGGCACGGGTTCACAGACCACCACCGCGATATCCACCATCGCCAGGGCCGAAGCGGCCTCATTCGCGAATTCGATGGACCCCGGGCAATCCAGAATCGACCATTTGTCGCCGAGATATTCGCAATGGCCCAATCGGATCTCGGAGGTCATCTTGCGGGTGCGCGGATCGCCCTGGCGCTTGGGAGCCGAACCGGCGGCTTCCATCATCGCGTCGAAAAGGGTCGATTTGCCGCTGCTATAGGGACCCACAAGGGCCACCGAGCGGGGACTTCTGCCGTTTTTGGTTCCTGACATGGCCGCGCCTCCTTCGTTGATCGAAGGCGCGTTACCGGGCGGAGGAACCCAGTCTGGGGCGCCCGGTGCGCCCTCGCCCTTGGATGTTAGCCCAGTTCGCGGGACAAGCGAGTCCAGAGTTCATCTCGCGGCCCGGAATCGCCCTATTATGATCAGTGCATGGCTTTACGTGACGGTCTGGGCCGCGACCTTGCTGGATCAGTTCGCGCATGTGCCGGGCGCGGGCATGCTCGCCGGACTGGCGATCCTGGGGTTCCTGCTGCTGGAGTTCCCACGCCAGCGCCGCTATGCCCAGGTGCTGTTTCTGGTGATGTTCGCAGCCGGCCTCACGGGCGTGGCCGCGGCGGCGGATCCCTTGCCGTTGGCCATGGCGGGGCTGCGCCGGGGGGCGGCCTATGCCGCTTTCTTCCTGGCGCTGACCACCTTGCGCGACGCCGCCGAAACCAGCCGGCTGGTGCGCCGCTGCGGTCAACATCTGGTGGCGCAGCCCCCGGGCCGGCGATACGCCGCTTTGACCGGCGGCGGCCACGTCTTCGGCATCATCCTGTCCTATGGCGCCATCGACCTGCTGGCAGCGATGGTCAGCCGCGCCAACCGCGCCGGCTCATCCGAGCAACGGGCGACGCGCGCCCGGCGCATGCTCATGGCGATCAATCGTGGCTTCTGCGTCATGAACTGCTGGAGCCCGCTCAATATCATGACCGCGGTCGTGTCCACCGCCGTGCCGGCGGCCCCGGTGCGGCTGCTCCTGCCCGTGGCCTTCCTCACCTCCATCGGCTTCATGGCCCTTGGCTGGCTCGACGATCGGCTGTCCGCGCCCAAAGACAGCGGCACCGTTCCGGCCACGCGTGAAAGCTGGGCAATCCACCTGCGGATCATCGCTCTGGTCGGGCTGGTGATGCTGCTGGCGGAGGCGGGGAGCACGATCCTGCATGTTTCCCTGGTCGCCGCCGTAACGCTGTGCGTCCCCCTCGTCGGGGTCGGTTGGATGCTGATTCAGGCCTGGCAGTTCCTGCTGCGTCCCGGCATGCCCGGCCGGATCGCCGCGGTGCTGCGCCGGCGGTGGCAGCGCTATCTGCCCCGCATTCCCGAGTTTCGGGGGGAGGCGACGGTCCTCGCCTGCTCCGGCTTTTTGGGGGTGACGGTCGGGGGGGTGCTGCCGGCGGATCGCCTCGCGGTGATCCTGAACCAGGTGCCGTCGTTGATCATCCCGATGCTGGTGCCGGTGCTGCTGATCGCGACAGGGCAAATCGGGCTGAACCCGATCGCGATGGTCGCGCTGCTGGGGGCCGCGATGCCCGACCCCGCCCGGTTCGGCGTGCCCCCGGCGGCGCTGGCCTTCGCCTGCATGCTGGGCTGGGGGCTCGGGGTGGGGATGACGCCCATGTCAGCCTCCGCCATCACCACCGCGCGCTGGGCCGGGGTTCCGCCCTGGACGATCTGCAGCCGGTGGAACGGGCCCTACACGCTCGCGGCCCTATTGCTGGGTTGGCTGGCGATCGCAGCGGTATTCATTTTTTTCTCGCCTGTATTCATAGTTCCTTAAGATTTTTCCATCACACTACCGGCGTTGTGCCGGAGTGAATGATGATGCGCGTGCTAAAAGCCCTGTTCTGGCCGCTGTTCTGGCCGTTGCGGGTGTTCCGCGACCTGCCCATCGGCTGGAAGCTGGCGGCGATGTTGTTCGGTTCGATGGGCATGCTATCGTTCGTGTCCTGGTTCGCGCTGGATCGCCTGATCACCGTCGGCGCGCTGCAGGATGGTATTGAGGCGCAAGCAGCCTTGGAACGCCAGGTCCAGCGTGGCATGGCGTCGGCGCTGGATCTGCGCGTCATCAGCCGGGACCTGCAAATTCAGCAGACGGTCTCGGCGGTCAACCAGGTCGCCGCGCGGGCCGAGTCGACCGCCGCCGCCGCCAGGGATTGGTTTACCCAGGCAAAACAAAGCGCCACCGCCCCCAGCGAGCAGAAACTGCTGACCCGGACCCTCGCCCGCCTGGATGAAATGGCCATCGCCGTCACGCACGAAGCCGCGTTGCGGACCGAGATGCTCGCCACCCGGCAAAAGCGCCTGTTTCAGGTGCGGCCCTTGCTGGCCACCAGCATGCTGACCTTCGCGGAAGAGCTGGCGCGCGGCGGTGTCCTGCCAGGCGGGGCGGAGTCCGTGCGCTCCGACGCCGCCCATACAGACGCGGATCAACAGAATCCGGTGGCGGCGGCTTTAACCCGCTACCGCCTCGCCACAAGCCGCGCACAGGAAGCCGCGATGATGTTCCTGGCAACCGGCAATGGCAGCGCGGCCAACGAACTGCGCGACATGGTAACCCGGGCCGCGCAGGAGATGGACGTGATCCTCACCAGCGACATCCCTGACGCGATGAAGGACAGCGCACGCACCGTCGACACGCTTTGGAAGGGCATGGCGGCCGCGGCGCTGGCCCTGATCGACCAGACCCGCAAGCTGGACGAGGTCGCGCAAAACGACGTTGAAACCGCCAGCCAGGCCATGATGCAGGCGATCATGGAACTCGCCCGCACCGCGGCTCTGCTCGATAGCGCCGCGTCGGATCACGCCACCGAAGCCCGCGCCGAGGCCCAGCATGACATGATCCTGTTCATCGGGGCCATGGCCCTGGCGATGCTGCTGTTCGGCGCGGCGATCACCCACCTGACCGCATCGCCCTTGCGCGGTCTGACCCGGGCTTTGCGCTCCATTGCCGCGGGCGATACCGCCACCCCAATCGGCTATCGCGACCAGCGCGATGAGATCGGCCAAATGGCAACCGCGGTGGAAACCCTGCGCGACACAATGCGGCAGGCCTTCCTGCAAAGTCAGATGATCGACCAGATCCCCGTGCCCGTGATGACCGCGGCGGCCGGCGGCGACAACCGCATCACCTATCTGAACCCGGAAGCCAGGCGGGTGCTGACGCTGATCCAGGATCATATCCCCGTCGCCCCCGATCAGGTCATCGGTCAGTCACTGGACATGTTCCACGCGGACCCGGAGCATGAACGGGCACTGCTCGCGGATCCCGCAAACCTGCCGCACCGGACCCGAATCGTGCTGGGTGAGGAAACACTCGAATGCCTCGCCTCCCCCATCCTCGATCGCCACGGTGCCTATGTCGGGCCGATGATCACCTGGCACGTCCTGACCGCGCGCACCCGGCTGGTCGCCCGGTTTGAACAAAGCGTGGGCGCGATCGCCAGCACGGTGGGCGATTCCGCGGAAACGATGAAGCAGGCGGCCGTCACGATGACGGAAGCCGTCGAAGCCTCCGGCCGGCGCATCGCGGCGATGACCGGCGGGTCGGAGGATGCGGCGGGCCATGTCAGCGCCGCCGCGGCCAGCGCGGAACAACTGGCGATTTCCGTCGCCGAAATCGGCCGGCAGGTATCGGAATCCGCCCGCATCGCCGGCCAGGCCGTGCAGGAGGCCGAGGCAACCGACCATAGCGTGAGCGGCCTGTCCCAGGCCGCCGAACGCATCGGCGACGTCGTGCGTCTGATTGGCGACATCGCCGCTCGCACCAACCTCCTGGCCTTGAACGCCACCATCGAGGCTGCCCGCGCCGGGGAGGCCGGCAAAGGCTTCGCGGTCGTCGCCAGTGAGGTCAAAACCCTCGCGACTCAAACCGCCAAAGCGACCCAGGACATCGCCGCACAGATCAGCGGGATGCAGCAGAGCGCCGGGGAAGCCGCCACCGCGCTGCGCGGGATCGGCGCCACCATCCAGCGCATGAACGACATCGCCACCACCATCGCCAGCGCGGTGGAGGAACAAGGCGCCGCCACCCAGGACATCGCCCGGGCCGTGCAGCAAGCCGCATCCGGCACCAATGAGGTCAATGACAACATCACCGCGGTCAGCCAATCCGTCGGCGACACCGGAACGCAAGCCGATCGTGTGCTGCGCGCGGCGACCCGGCTGAGCGAGCAATCCGCCACCTTGAAAGAGGAGGCAGGCCGTTTCCTGACGGCGGTGCGGGAAGCCGCGTAGAAAACAGGCTTTCAACCGGTGAAGCCTCCGTTCGATGCCAAGGCGATCAAAGGGGTTGGCTGAATTGGCGTGCCGTATCAGGTCGGAGGCGCCACCCCGTAGCCGCCACCGCCGGGCGTCTCGATCGCGAAGACATCCCCCGGCCGCAGTTCCGCGCTGGCGGTGCCGCTCAGGACCTCGATCGTGCCATCAGCCCGCTCCACCCATTGCCGGCCGGCCGCGCCATCGGCACCACCCGCCAGTCCAAAAGGCGCGACGTTGCGGCGGGAGGCGACGATGACCGCCGTCATCGGTTCCAGGAACCGGATGCGCCGCGACGACCCGTCTCCGCCATGCCATTGGCCCGACCCGCCGGAGCCGTGGCGGATGCCAAAATGCTCCTGCCGCACGGGGTAGCGCAGTTCCAGCACCTCGGGATCGGTCATGCGGGTATTGGTCATATGGGTCTGGATCGCCGAGACCCCGTCGAAGCCGGGCCCGGCACCGGTGCCGCCGCAGATGGTTTCGTAGTATTGGCGGGTGGCGTCGCCGAACAGGAAGTTGTTCATCGTCGCCTGCGAACAGGCGATCGAGCCCAGGGCCCCGAACACCGCGTTGCAGGTCGCCTGGGACACCTCGGTATTCCCCGCCACCACTGCCGCGCCCGGCATGGGCGAGAGGAAGGTGCCGGGGGGGATGATCAGATTCAGGGGCTTCAGGCACCCGTCGTTCAATGGAATGTCCGCCCCGACCAGGCAGCGGAACACATACAGCACCACCGCGCGGGTAACCGCGGGCGGGGCATTGAAGTTGCCCGCGTCCTGCGCCCCGGTGCCGGTGAAATCCACCGTCGCGGTCCGCGCCGCATGGTCCACGCTGACCGACACGCAGAGCGGCTTGCCGTTATCCATCGTGTATTCGAACCGGCCATTGCCCAGACGGTCGATGACCCGGCGGACGCTCTCCTCGGCATTGTCCATGACGTGGCGCATATAGGCCGCGACCGTATCCCAGCCGAACTGGGCGACCACCCGTTGCAGTTCCTGCGTGCCCTTCTCATTCGCGGCGACCTGCGCCTTGATGTCGGCCACGTTCACGTCCGGGCTGCGGGCGGGGTACCGCGCACCCGCCAGCATGGCGCGGAACGCAGTTTCGCGGAACGTCCCGCCATCGACCAGCAGGAAATCGTCAATGACGACGCCCTCTTCCTCCAGCGTATGCGACATCGGCGGGGTGGAGCCGGGCGTGATCCCACCGATATCGGCGTGATGCCCGCGGGAGCCGACGAAGAACAGAATTCGGGTGCCGGCTTCATCGAACACCGGCGTGATGACAGTGACGTCGGGCAGATGGGTGCCGCCGTTGAACGGATTGTTCAGCGCCACGACATCGCCGGGTTTCAACGTATCGCGCCGGTTGGTCAGCACCGTGCGCACGCTTTCGCCCATCGCCCCCAGATGCACGGGCACATGGGGCGCATTGGCGACCAGCCGCCCCTCGGCGTCGAAGATCGCGCAGGAAAAGTCCAGGCGTTCCTTGATGTTCACGCTCATCGACGTGTTTTGCAGCACCGCTCCGGTCTGTTCGGCGACGTTCATGAACAGGTTGTTGAACAGTTCCAGCAACACCGGGTCCGGCCGATCGCTGCCGGGTGGCACGCGGGTGGGCAGAGCCTCGACACGGCGGAGCAGCATATGATCGAGCGCGGTGACCTCCGCCGACCAGCCGGGTTCGACCAAGGTTGTGGCATTGGCTTCGCGGATCAGCGCCGGGCCGGCGATGCGGTCGCCGGCGCGCAAGGCGGTGCGTTCGAAAACGGGCGCGGTCCGCGGCGCATCCTGGGTGAAGATGCCGACATGGTCCACCGGTTCCAGGCTGTCGCCCGCACGGGGGGCGAGCGTTGCCTCCCGCACCGGTTCGCCAGCGGCAACCGCCTCGACCGCCACGGTCTCCACCATCAAAGCGCGGCCGGGCGTGACGAAGCCGAAGCGGGCCCGATGCGCGGCGGTGAAGGCGGCGGTGATGGTGTCGACGTCGGACAGGGCAACGGTCAGCGCGGCCTCGGTGCCCACGTAGCGCATGTGCACCTGCCGTGTGGTGACGATCTGCGCCGGTTCGGCGCCCTGTGCCACCAGCGCGGCCTTCGCCTCGGCCCCCAGCCGGTCGGCCAAAGCGTTCAGCGACGCCAGCGCGTCAGCCGATAGCGGCGTTTCCACCGCCTGTTCCCGCATCGCGCTCTGATCGGCCAGGCCCATGCCATAGGCCGACAGGACGCCGGCATAAGGGTGGATGAAGACCGTCTCCATCCCCAGCGCATCGGCCACCAGGCAGGCGTGCTGCCCCCCGGCGCCACCGAAGCATTGCAGCGCGAACCGCGACACGTCGTGACCCTTCTGGACCGAGACCTGCTTGATCGCGTTCGCCATATTGGCCACCGCGATGCGCAGGAACCCCTCCGCCACCTGTTCGGCGGTGCGGACCTCCCCGGTCGCGGCGGAGATTTCGGCGGCCAGGGCCGCGAATTTATCCCGCACGACCGCGGCATCCAGCGGCTGATCGCCATGGGGGCCGAAGATCGCGGGGAAATGCGCCGGCTGAATTTTGCCAACACAGACATTGGCGTCGGTGACCGTCAGCGGGCCACCGCGCCGGTAGCAGGCCGGGCCCGGATCCGCACCGGCCGAGTCCGGCCCGACCCGCATCCGCGCCCCGTCGAAATGCAGGATTGAGCCACCGCCCGCCGCGACCGTGTTGATCGCCATCATCGGCGCCCGCATGCGCACCCCGGCCACCGCGGTTTCAAACGCCCGCTCAAACCCGCCGGCATAGAGCGCCACGTCGGTGGAGGTGCCGCCCATATCGAAGCCGATGATCCGGTCCAGCCCCGCCATGCCGGCCGTGCGCGCCGCGCCGACGATGCCGCCGGCCGGGCCGGAGAGAATGGCATCCTTGCCCTGAAACGCCCCGGCTTCGGCCAGGCCGCCATTGGACTGCATGAAGTAAAGCCGCGTGCCGCCTAGTTCCGAAGCCACCTGATCCACATAGCGCCGCAGGATCGGCGAGAGATAGGCATCGACCACCGTCGTATCGCCGCGCGGCACGATCCGCAGCAGCGGGCTGACGGTGTGACTGGCCGAAACCTGGGAGAATCCGGCCTCCCGCGCCAGGGCCGCCAGGCGCTGCTCATGGTCCGGGTATTTCCAGGAATACATCAGCACGATCGCGCAGGCATCGATGCCCTTGGCCTTGGCGGCGGCGAAGGCCGCGCGGGCGGCGTCTTCGTCGAGCGGTTGGATCTCGATGCCATCGACCCCGACGCGGCCGGGAATTTCCACGACCGCCTCATAGAGCATCGACGGCAGGGTGATCGCGAGGTCGAACAGCCGCGGCCGGGCCTGATTGCCGATACGCAGGCAGTCGGCGAAGCCGGGATTGACGACCAGGAGGGTCCGTTCGCCCTTGCGCTCCAGCAAGGCATTGGTGGCAACGGTCGTGCCCATCTTCACCGCGTCGATCGTATCGGCGGGGATGGGCTGATCCAGCGGCACGCCCAGCACAGCTTTGATCCCGGCGATGGCGGCGTCGCGATAGCGGCCCGGATTTTCCGACAGCAGCTTATGGGTCGACAATTGGCCGGATGGGTCACGCGCCACGATATCGGTGAAGGTGCCGCCGCGATCGATCCAGAACTGCCATTTGTCGTGGGTCATTGGGGTCTCCGGTCAGCGGGGATCATCAGGCGGCAGACATTAATGGTTCGGGTTCCAATGTCTAACAGACGTTCGATCGCCGCTTGCCGCGATCGTCATGCCGCCGGATCACACCGTCATCCTCATGCCCGATCCCGCATCCACGATCGCCCGGATCGCCGTCAGCTTCCGGTGGTGCAGCGCCATCCCGACCCCATCGATCGTGGCCTCCCGCCGCAGAGTCACCCCATCCACGGCCGGTCCATGGGTCACCAGCGCCTCCAGCACCGCCTGATCCGTGACCGGATCGAGCGCGCGGAGCAAGCCGGATCGCCAATCCGGGCGGAGCACCGCCAGCGCGGCCAGCAACGCGTAGGCCCCCCAGTGCGACACCCCCGCCATCACCAGATGATCCGCCGGGGTCACGCAGGCGATCGTCGCACCGTGCTTCACATGGGCGGCGATCAGACCCGCCGGCAGCGCGCCCATACCGATCTCGTTGCCGCCGTCGCCGATGGCGACCGTACGCCAGGGGCCGGCAATGAAGATGGGATCGAGCAAGGCGGCATGGGCGCCGATATCCTCGCCCCGCATGTTGCGCGGGGTGCCGTCCGCCGACTGGCCGCACCGCTCAATACTGACCACCCATTCGATGCCGGCGGCCCGCCAGGCCGACACGACCGATTCGACCGTGCCGACATCCAGCGGGATGTCCCGCACTCCCGCCCCGGCCAAGGCGGCCGCACAGGCGCCGCGGCAGGGCGCATCGGTCAGGACCCGGCACGCCAGCCCGGCCTGGACCAGGCCCTGGACGAGCAAGGCCATCCCCGCCGGCCCATCGGTCTCCGCCGCTGGCGGGGTTCCGGCGGGCACGAAAAACCCGGTCAGAATGCCCAGGCGGGGCTGTTCCATCGCCGCGATGGCGGATGCGGCGGCGAACAGCCCGCCTTGGGCGGCTGCGAACAGCGCACCGACATTCCGGCCCACGTCGTCATGGATCAATGCCTCGATCCGATCGACCAAGGCGCGCATCGCTGGGATCAGAGCGCCGAGAGGCTGGTATTGCGCAGGTCCGTGATCAGCATGCTGCCTGGCGCGTGGGTGATGCAGAATTCCGGCTTCACCTGCGCGATCACGGCCTGCGGCGTCACCCCGCACGCCCAGAAAACCGGCATCTCATCCGCATGGATCGGCACCGCGTCGCCATAATCGGGCTTGTTGATGTCGGTGATGCCGATGAGATGCGGCAGGCCGAGATGCACCGGCGCGCCGTGGACGGAGGGGAAGCGACTGGTGATCTGCACCGCCCGGATGGCGCGAGCCGGGGTCAGCGGCCGCATCGACACCACCAGCGGCCCGTGGAACACGCCGGCGGACACGCAGGGAATATTGGTCCGATACATCGGCACGTTGGTGTCGCAGGCGATGTGGCGCACCTCGATCCCGTCCTCGATCAGGGCTTCCTCGAACGAGAACGAGCAACCGATGGCGAAGCTGACGAGGTCGTCGCGCCAGACATGGCGGACATCGGTGGGTTCTTCCACCAGTTCCCCGTTCCGCCACACCCGATAAAGCGGCAAATCCGTGCGAATATCCAGATCAGCACCCAACGACGGAAAGGCGGGCGAGCCTTCGTCCGACACCGCCAGCACCGGGCAAGGCTTGGGATTGGCCTGCGCGAACCGCAGAAAATCATGCGCAAGAGCACGCGGCAGGATCACCAGATTGGCCTGCACATTGCCCGGCGCGAGGCCTGAGGTCGGGCCGGTGAAAGCGCCGGTGCGGATACGGCGGCGTTCCCGCGCGCCGGCATCGCCGTGGATCGAGATAAGACCGTCCATCAAACCCTCCATGCCCGCAGGCTACACGCAACACCGGGGGGCGGGTCAATCACGCGGACCGGTCCGCCTCACCCGTGCTCTTTCGCGAAGGCCGCGATCATCTCCCGGATCCGCGCGGGATCAGCCTGTTCCATCACCCGGCGCGCGAACCGGGCGCAGGCGTCGATTTCAATGCCCCGCACCACCTGTTTCACCCGGGGCACGGCGGCGGCATTCATGCTGAACGAGCGGATGCCCATCCCCATCAGCAGCGGCACGACGGTCGGGTTGCCGCCCATCTCCCCACAGACCGACACCGGTTTACGCATGCGCAGCGCGGCTTCGGTGGCGAACTGGATCAGGCGCAGCACAGCGGGATGCAGCGGGTCATACAGATCCGCGACCTCACTCTCCCCCCGATCCACCGCCAGCGTGTAGGCTGTCAGATCGTTGGTGCCGATGGCGAAGAAGTCCGCCTCCAGCGCCAAGGCGTCGGCTGAGAGCGCCGCGCCCGGCGTTTCGATCATGATGCCCAACGGCGGCAGGCGGTCCGGCAGGCGTTCCCCCCTGCGGCGCAGGCGGCGGGCGACCCGTTCGTATATCTCGCGGGCGGAGCGGACCTCGGCGACGTTGGTGACCATCGGCAGCATCACCCGCACCGGCCCGGCGGTGGCGGCGCGCAGGATGGCGGCGAGTTGGGTTTCGAACAGCTCGGGCTGGCGCAGCAGCAGGCGGATGCCGCGCAATCCCAGCGCCGGGTTGGTATCGGCGATGTCGGGCACGATGCCCGCGGCCGACAGCGCCTCGATCTCTTTCTCCCCGCCCCAGTCGAGCACACGGATCGTCACGGGATCCCCGTTCATGGCCTCGACGATGGTGCGGTAGCTGTCCGCCTGGACGTCCTCATCCGGCACGGTTTCCCGGTTCATGAACAGGAATTCGGTGCGCAGCAGGCCGATGCCAACGGCGCCGGACTGGGCGATCAGCGGCAGTTCGACGGGCAGTTCCAGATTGGCCTGAAGCTCGACCCGTTCGCCGTCCCCGGTCTCCGCCGGCAGACGGCGCAGGCGGGCGAAGCGCTGGCGTTCGCGGGCGAAGGCGGTCACCATCTTGCGCGCCGCGACAAGGGTTTCCGGCGTCGGGTTGACGATCACCATGCCCGCGGTGCCATCGATCACGACCGTATCGCCGGGCTTGATCGCATGCCCCGCCCCCGCCACGCCCAGCACGGCGGGCACCCCCAACGCGCGCAGCATCACCGCGGTATGGCCGTCCGCGCCCCCCTCCTCGGTCGCCACACCGGCGAGCTTCGACGGGTCCAGCAGCGCCGCATCCGCTGGGCGCAGCGATTCACTGAACAGAACCGCCCCCGCCGGCAGGGCGGCGAAACTGCGGAACGGCGCATGCGTCAGATTGCGTACCAGCCGGCGGCCGATTTCGCGCACCTCCTCAGCCTGGCGGCGTGAGCCGGCGCGGTCCTCGGCGGTCTGGCCCTGTTCGCTGTGCTTGACGATGGCCGCGGCGACGGCATCGGCCTCCGCGACCACCGCGCTTTCCGCGGACATCAGGGATTCCTCGATGCGCTTCTTCACACCGCGGATCAGGCGCGAGGGGCCGAGCATGCGGATATAGGCATCGATCAGCGGTGCGATCTCGGCCTGGCTTTCTTCCGGCAGCACCGTCAGACGCCCGCGCAACTTGCCGAGCTGGCGGCGGGATTGGGTGATCGCGGCTTCGAGGCGTGCGCCCTCGGCGGCGATATCCTCGGCATGGATCTTGAAGCGGGTGATTTCCGCGGCTGGCTCGCTGGCACCAAAGACCGGGCCGATGGCAACCCCCGGCGAAACGGGAATACCGACCATCACGCGTTCGGGCCGCAGGCCGGCTGGCGGCGCGGCGGCGCGGACGAGGCGCTTGTGCTGCGGGGGTGGCGGGGGCGGCGGTTGGGGGGGTGGCGGCCCGTCAGTCCTGTTCATGGAAGCCGGCCTCGACCAAGGCTGCCAAGGCTTCCAGCGCCTCTTTGGCGTCCCAGCCTTCGGCCCGCAACTGAATGGTCGATCCGCGGCCGGCACCGAGCATCATCAGGCCCATGATGGACCGGGCGGAAACGGTCTGGTCGTCCTTCACCACATCGACGCAGGCGCCGAAGGTTTCGGCCAGGGTGACGAATTTGGCGGCGGCGCGGGCGTGAAGACCGCGCTTGTTGACGATGGCGACGTCGCGGCTGAGCACCGATGCGGAGGGCGCGGCATCGCCAGCGGACATCAGCAGGTCCCGGCGACGGCGCGGGGCTTTCCTGTGGCGGTTCCCGGACGGCAGCCATGCAGGACATGCGATGCGGCAGCAATATATTTGCGCCCGGCTTCTTCGGCGCAGATCACGGCATCGGCCAGGGGTTGATTCGAGCGGATTTTGGCGAGCTTGACCAGCATCGGCAGATTGACGCCGGCGATCACCTCCACCCCTTTACGCTCCATCATGGAAATCGCCAGGTTGGATGGCGTGCCCCCGAACATGTCGGTCAGCAGGACCACGCCATCGCCGGTATCGCAGCGGCCGATACAGGCCTCGATATCCGCGCGGCGGTTTTCCATGTCGTCGTCGGGGCCGATACAGATCGTATCGACGTTTCGCTGCACGCCGACCACGTGTTCCATGGCGGAGCGCAATTCCTCGGCCAAGCGGCCGTGGGTGACCAGGATAAGTCCGATCATCGGTGTTTCACGGTGTCCCGACCGGCTTCCCGCGAAGGAAGACCACTGTCATGAGGGTGAAGCTCAGAAGCAACGCATCGCCAGATAGCATCAGGGCAGATCATCGTGTCGTCTCAGGCCTCCCGTGCCTGAAAGGGGATGGGCGGCGTGCCTGTCCCCAGGTCCAATCCTTCACGAGCCAACTCACGGTGCGAGACGTGAAGCCGCCAGCCCGTTCCAGGTCCGCCGTTCGCCCGATCCGCTTCTATACGCGCAGACAGGCGTTCGGCCAGCTTTTCAGTCAGATAAACGGACCGGTGGCGGCCCCCGGTACACCCGATCGCCACCGTTGTGTATTTCTTGCCCTCTTGAACGAAGCGCGGCAAGAGCATCTCGACCAATTCGGCCAGCTTCGTGAAAAATAGTTCATAGTCCGGGTCTGCCGCGACATAGGCGCCAACCTCGGAATCCAGCCCTGTTCGGGGCTTTAAGATGGGATCGTAGTGCGGGTTCCGCAAAAAGCGTGCATCGAATACCAGCTCTGCGTCCTTGGGCAGGCCCCGCGGAAAGGCGAAGGACGTGAGCGAGACCACCAGCCGGCTGCTGTCGGAGTCGCTGCTATTGCCGAAGTGGCGTTCGATCAGTTGCCGCAGCCCCGCCAAAGGCAGATCGGACGTATCGATCACCAGATCCGCCGCCGCCCGCAGATCCGCCGTCAGCGTCTGTTCGGCCGCGATGCCATCCGCCACCAGCCCCTGCGGCGCCAAGGGATGCCGCCGGCGGCTTTCCGTGTAGCGGCGCAGCAGCGTGGTTTCGTCGGCCAAGGCATAGATCAGCTCTGGCCGCAGAGCCGGATTGGCCCGCAGCCGCCCCAAGGCGGCCAGCACCGCCCCGGCGTTGAACCCGCGGGAGCGGGCATCGACGCCAATCGCGAGATTGCCCTCCCCGGCGATCACCATGTCCTCGATCATGCCCAGTGGCGGATTATCGACCGCGTCGTAGCCCAGATCCTCGAGCGCCCGCAGGACCGACGCCTTGCCCCCACCCGACAGGCCGGTGACCAGGACAACCCGAAGACCGTCAGGGGAAACGGTCATGGCGCGAAGGCCCCCGCGATCTGGCTCACGCGGCCGAGCGCGCAATCAAGGGCCAGAATGACGCGATCGGGGGCGGAGGCCGCCGCGGGGTCGAGACGAATCAGAGGCACGTCCAAAGCCACATGCCGCTCGGGCAGCGGCAGACGGTCCGCCCAGGCGCCGAGATCCGCGATCAAGGCAAGCCGGGCCGAGGCCACATGCGGCAACCGCACAATGCCGAGACCGCGCACCTCCAACAGCCCGGCAAGGGTCGTGGGTGCGGACACGATGCCGTCCGAAATCTCCACCTGATCATCCGCTACCAGATCAAAGCCACGCCCAAGAAGCCGCAATACCAGGTCCGATTTGCCCGCCCCCGGCGGCCCCAGGAACAAAACCGCCTGCCCATCCCGGCAGGCACAACTGCCGTGCATACGAAGCGTTCCTAGCATGGTAGCAGAATGTGGCCCGAAAGGCACGCAAAGGGAAGTCGCCTCGAAGGCCGGAGCATGCCACGCGGCGGTGATCCGCCCCGCCATGCCTTGTTCCAATCGCCGGGCCATGCCAGCGTCACTTGCCATGACAACCCGCCCAGACATCGCCGCCGCCGCCCGCCGGCTCGCCCCCTATGTGCGCCACACTCCCATCATCCGGATTGACGGGGCCGAATTCGGGCTGTCCGCACACGTCACCCTAAAGCTGGAGTTGCAGCAACACGCCGGCAGCTTCAAACCCCGTGGTGCCTTCAATCGGATGCTGACGACGCCCCTGCCCGCATCCGGCGTGATCGCGGCCTCCGGCGGCAATCATGGCGCCGCGGTCGCCTTTGCCGCCCGCGCGCTGGGTGTCACGGCCGAGATCTTCGTGCCGGCCGCCACCCCCGAGACCAAGCTCGCCCGCATCGCCAGCTATGGCGCCCGTGTCGTCACCGGTGGCGAATCCTATGCCGAGGCGCTCACCGCCTCCCGCCTGCGACAGGCGGAAACCGGTGCGCTGGAGGTCCACGCCTATGATCACGCGGCCGTCCTCGCCGGCCAGGGCACCGTCGGACGGGAATTCGAAAACGACGCCCCCGATCTCACGCATATCCTGGTCGCCACCGGCGGCGGCGGGCTGATCGGTGGCATTGCCGCCTGGTATGCCGGCGCGGCCGCGGTCGTCAGCGTGGAGCCCGAGGGGTGCCCCGGACTGCATCATGCACTCCAGGCCGGACAGCCGATCGATGCCCCCGTCGGCGGCCTGGCCGCGGATGCCCTCGGCGCGAGGCGGGTCGGCGCCCTGATGTTCCCCATCGCCCAGGCCCATGTCGCCCAGGCCATCCTCGTCGAAGACTCCGCCATCGCCGCCGCCCAACGCTGGCTCTGGGATCGGCTTCGCCTGATCGCCGAACCTGGCGGCGCCACCGCGCTGGCCGCGCTGCTGTCCGGCCGCTTCACCCCGTCCGAAGGCGCACGCATCGGCGTGCTGGTCTGCGGCGGCAACACTGATCCCGCGAAGGTGACATCATGAGCAACCCTATCGTCCTGCTGGATATCGACGCCCGCGGCGTCGCCACCGTCACGCTCAACCGGCCCGAAGTCGGCAATGCCTATAACGCCGACATGCTGGAGGCGCTGATCGCCGGCCTGCGCCAACTGGCCGGCGATCCCGCGGTGCGCTGCCTGGTCGTGCGCGGCGCCGGCAAGCATTTCCAGGCCGGGGCCGACATACGCTGGCTCGGCCAGGTGGCGGATTACCCGCCGGAGGACAATTTCGCCGCCTCCGTCGCCACCACACGCGCGATGCAATTGCTCAACGAATTCCCCAAGCCAACCATCGCGATGGTGCATGGCGCCTGTTTCGGCGGCGGCGTGGGCGTGGTCTGCTGCGTGGATGTGGCGCTGGCCACACCGGACTCGCTCTTTGGCATCACCGAGGTGCGCGTCGGCGTCGCGCCCACCCCGATCTCCACCTACATGGTCGATGCCATTGGGTTGCGGCATACGCGGCGCTACGCCCTGACCGGGGAACGCTTCGACGCCGCCGAGGCCATGCGGATCGGCCTGGTGCACGAAGTCGTGGCCGAAGACGCGATCGAGGCCAAGCTCGCCACGGTCATCGACGCGATCTTCCTGAGCAGCCCGACCGGGATGGCGATGACCAAGCGCAGCTTTCTGGGCGCGAACGGATTGCTGCTCGACGAGCGCCAGATCGCGATGCTGGCGCATGAGGGCTGGACCCAGCGCGCATCCGCCGAAGGTCACGAAGGGACGACGGCCTTCCGCGAGAAGCGCAAGCCGTCATGGTACCGGCCGCCGCTGGGTTAGGCCGTGTGGACGGATTTGATCAAGACAAACACACAGGCCAATGACACGAATGCCTCGTAGTTTCGCTTGGTCTTCTCACAGCGCATAGCGACCCGCTTGAACCGTTTGAGTTTGCCGAAGCATTGCTCGACGCG
>CAIXEA010000031.1 GCA_903918315.1 uncultured Acetobacteraceae bacterium
AGCGTGATCGGCGGAGGTGGAATCACCGGAGCCGTGAATCACGCGATCAAACAATCGGTTAGAGCATGTCCGGTGCGCCTGAAAGCACCGGACATGTTCTAACTCCCGAATGTCTGCCGCCACTGTTCAATGACGTCCGGCACCCCCACGCGAATCTCGTCCACACTCAGTGGCATGATCGGCAGGGTTTCCAGCAGCGGCCGACCGACCTTGGGGGTTAGATCGTGGCGCAGCGCCTCACTGCCGCGCTCGATCCCGGCCTGTGCGTATTCGACCCCAAGCAGCCAGTTCAGGAACAATTTCGCGGCGTTGGGATGGGGCGCCGTCGCGGGAATGCCCGAAGGGGCGAAGCAGACGCTGCATCCGTCGGACGGGTAGGAAATGCCCAGCGGATTGCCCTTTTCGATCGATGGATAGACCGCATTGGCGGGGGCCGGTCCGACCATGCACTCACCCGAGGTGATGAGCGTCGCCGGATCGTTGAATGAACGCCCGATGCGCGGGTTGTTCGCGGCGAGTTTCTCGAAATAGTCCCAGCCATAGAGCTTGCGCACACCCAGCGCCCACACGCCGCCGCAGCCGCTGAAGGCCGGGTGCGGCAGGGCGACCTGGTTCTTCCAGCGGGGTTCCAACAGATCGGTCCAGCTTTTCGGGGCCTCGGCGGCGGTGACCTTCCTGGTGTTGTACGCAATGAAGTGGTTGGTCGCGCTGTTGGCGTAAAACCAGCCTGGGTCTGAAAGCCGCAGAAACGGGGGCAGCATGGACGCCGCGTTCGGCGGTTCGTACTGCATCAACGCCTTGCGCTCTTTCAGAGCCGGCATCTGGGAAATGTCGGTGGTGCTCAGCACGTCGCATTGCGGGGTGCCGTTCTTCAGTTCCAGCAACAGGCGCTGATAGGCGACCTGTCCGGTGGTGCGGATGACGCTGACCGTTATGCCCGGATAAGCGGCGGTGAAGCGCTTGCCCATCGCCTCCGCGGATTCCGAGTCGATTTGCGCGATATACCAGGTGACCGCAGCTTCTTTGCGGGCCGCCGCTTCCAGCACTTCGTCGGCGTGGGCGAGGTGCGGCGCCAAGGTAGCGGCAAGGCCGGTCAATACGGTGCGGCGGTTCATCATGGCTTTGCTCTCCTGAGGGTGATCATACCGCGATCAGCCCGATCACGTCTTCTTCCAGCACCGCGCAGGTCAATTTGTCGCCCAGCCCGGCCCCGGTATCCAGCGCGATGCGGTTCTTGCCGATTGTGACGCTGGGGGTGGACGAATGACCATGGACCACGATGCAGCCGAAATCATCCTCCGACCAGAGAAATGGCTGACGCATGGTCACGAGGTCGTCGGCGGTCTGATCCCGCAGCGCCACCCCGGGACGGATGCCGGCATGGGCGAAAAAATAGGTGCCTTCCTGATGCGACAGCACCAGACCGCGCAGGAATGCCACATGGGCGGCGGGGAGCGCGGCCTCCCATGCCTCCCGCGGCAGATCGGGGGACAGGCCCCAACTGGTCAAAGCGTCCCGCCCGCCGGCCCAGAGCCAGTCGGTGGCGGCGGCGCGGTCGCCGTTCATGGCCTCGATCAGCATGCGTTCGTGATCGCCCATGAGGTTGACCACACGCAGCCCTGGGATGGCCGGCTGCTCGGCCAGCATCGCGACAACCGCGGCGCTGTCGGGTCCCTGATCAATGTAATCGCCGAGATGGATCAGCACGGCGTGCGGCACCGGCCGCTTCGTCAGGTCGTCGGTGATGGCCGCATGCAGTTGGCGCAGCCTGTCCGCATGCCCATGCACGTCGCCGATGGCATAGACCCGCCGCCCCCGCGGCACCCAGCCAGGGGCCTGCAGGAAGCGCAGGGCGTCCGCGGTTGCCGCGACCGCGCGTGGCCCCGTCCAGGTGGGGATCGCGGCGGCGTCCATCGCGGCGCGGCGCTGCACGCCCGCCCGGCGAATCGGGCGTCTCATCGCACCGCGCCCCTGTTTCTCTTTTCGGCGAGCCTGCTAGGCTGTCCCGGCAACACGAACCGGAGGAAACCGTTGGCCAAAATCACATTCCCCGTCGAAGCGACTCATATCATGATGTTCGCGCGCGCAATCGGCGATACCAACCCCGTCTACCACGATGCGGAGGCAGCGAAGAAATCCGAGGCTGGTGGCATCATCGCGCCCCCCAGCTTCGCCCAGGCGGTCGCACAGTTCGACCCCGAATACCACCTGCGTCCGAAGCCTGGCCAGAAGTGGTTCGGCTCCGCCAAAGGTCCGTCGGGGATCGAAGGCAAGCCGGCCTCGTCCGGCGGCCTGCATGCGGAGCAGCACTACGAATATATCCGCCCGCTGCGTCCGGGCGACGTGCTGACCGCCGAAACGAACCCGGGCAAGGTCTGGGAACGCGAAAGCAAGCGCGCCGGCAAGCTGACCTTCCGCGAGCGGGTGACCGAATACCGCGATCAGAACGGTGAGCTGGTGATGATCGCGCGCGGCGTCGGCGTGACGACCGAGCGTCCCGTGGACCAGGGCTGAGGAGGAGAACGAGCCATGGCACTGAAAGCATCCGCCCTTAAGGTGGGCGATACCCACAGCGAATGCGTGGTGGAAAATCTCTCCCGCACGCAGATCGTTCAGTATGCGGGCGTATCGGGTGACTACAACCCGCTGCACACCGATGAAGTCTACACCACCCAGGTCGCCGGTTACCCGAGTGTGTTCGCGCACGGCATGCTGACGATGGGCCTGACCAGCAAGATGCTGACGAACTACGTGGGCGACGGCCGCCTGACGAAGTTCGGCGTCCGCTTCACCAATCAGGTGTGGCCGGGTGACACCTTGCAGTCCACCGCGACGGTCGAGGCGATCCGTGAGGAAGGCGGGCAGAAGCTGGTCGACCTGAAGCTTTCGACTGTGAACCAGGACGGCAAGGAAGTCGTGTCCGGTTCGGCGACGGCGCGGATCGATCCGTAAACTCGTCACCACCCCTTGCTGCCTAGGCAGCAAGGGGTGGTACGTATCCGATAGCGGCGAGGCGGTTCCATGGCTGAACGATACGATGTAGCAGCCCGCCGACATCTGGATACGGCTGTGCTTCTGGAACAGGAGGGTAGGCTGGAAGATGCCGGATACCATTATGGTGTAGCCGGGGAGAACGCTGTAAAATACTTGCTCGTGACTACATCTGGTAGTTTGAGTCAGGGTTTGAAGAAGCATTTTGACGCCCCACTCAAAGATGCAATTGGGCGCATACAGGGTATCGTTGAAGTGTTGGAAAGCGGTCGCCGGGGCGCGTTGCTGGCCGAAGACATGAGGGCTGGGCGGTTCGCGTCACGGTTTGATAAATGGCACATCAATATTCGCTACGCGGATACGGAATATCCGGTTAACCCATCTTATTCATCCTGGCCCAGCCCAAGCGCCCGCCCGGGTCATATGGTGTCATACCGAAATAATACACCGCGCGCCTCGCCGATGCTTGCCGTGCCGCGTTTCGAACCAGATTTGTCAGGCGTTGGCGGTG
>CAIXEA010000032.1 GCA_903918315.1 uncultured Acetobacteraceae bacterium
ACCGCCAACGCCTGACAAATCTGGTTCGAAACGCGGCACGGCAAGCATCGGCGAGGCGCGCGGTGTATTATTTCGGTATGACACCATATGACCCGGGCGGGCGCTTGGGCTGGGCCAGGATGAATAAGATGGGCTAACGCCACGGTTATTAATTTTGCATTTCGGACTAATCTATGGAAAGAACATGGTAGCGTTGGACGTGTCCCAGCTATCGAATGAAAATAATCGAGGTCTATATCTAAGACGTAATTAATATTCTCCAATTTCATAGCGGTTATACCCTCAACTATCTGAATTAGAGGTGAGATACGGAAGTCATCTAAGCTCTGCGCGGCAGTTGCCAAGTCGGGCACGCAGAACGAAATACTATGCGCCCACGCCGGACAGGTGCCGACAGTTGAAGATTGCAGGAGGAAAATTTTATCTATCACGCCGGCTCGTCGGGCCGCATCGATGTGCTCATCATTGGCTAAAATTTTGATAGCAGCAGTTACTGCTGATTCTGTGAAACGTGCAAGAAAATTGCTGTTATTCACAGATCCAGCCTGAATTTGCGCATTGCTGACAGTATTGGCTGCGCCGACGGAATGCCGCAAAAATGCCCCCCTCAGATCCGTATGGCGATCCAACGTGATCAAATGTGGTGCTGATGTACAGGAACGCCTAAATTTTACCCACCCTTTAAGAACATGATGATGATACCTAGCATAATGCACATTATATCTTCCGACATGAACCACGTTCATCGTGCGATCTTCCCTGTTGGATGTCCCCCAGGTGTGGAGACCGATTTTCGTCAGTACGACTGATGAGGAGGGCCAGCAGGCCATTCATGAATGGCTTCCAGTCTCACCCCACCAACGCCATCATCTGCCCCACCTCGGCCGCGGTCAGCGTATCGGCCCGCGACGCCAACCCAACCACCTGCTCGACTTTCTCCGCCGCCAGCGTCGTCCCCAAACAATCCCGCACCTTCACCAGATGATCCGCATCCGCGATCGACGGCTGGCCCCACATGCCCTTCGGCCCGTCGCATCGCGTTTCCAGCACCGTGCCGTCGGTCAACTCGATCCGCAGCCGGACATGCATGGTCTCGAACCGCGCGGGGATGGAATTATCCGTCTCCAGCACAATCTTCCCCAGCAGCGCCTGCATCGCCAGGCGGTTCAGCGCCGCTTCCGTGAAGGTGTGGATTCCCACATGCCCGTCCAGCAGCGCGCTCGCCATCGTGTATTGTAGGCTGAATTTGCCGGACAGGCCGGTTTCCGGAAACGGCCGGTTCACATAGGGCATTTTCGGCCCGGTCAGCGTCACCGCGCGGATCGCCGAGGCATCCGGCACGCGGCCATGCATCTCCAACCCAGCGGTAATTCCGAAATGGGTGCCGAACTGGCTGGGGAACATCTTGATCGCATAGCTCGGCGACGCCACCCGCCATGGCGTCCGCCCATAAAACAGCATCTCCGCCGGCTTGAACGTGCCGGTGTAGAACGTATTGGCATAACCCAACGGAGACTCGAACGTTTCGGTATCCCCCGTGAACCCGGCCTCCGCCAGCAGCGCCGCCTCCAGCCCCATCGCCGCCGCCTGACCGCAATGGGTGGATTTGGTCATGGTGCCGACATTGCCGAACAGGCTGCCGGCGCGCGATCCCGCGATGCCGAACGCATTCGCCATGCGCAACGGGTCCAGCTTCAACAGATGGGAGGCCACCGCCACCGCGCCCATCGGCCCCACCAGCCCCGGCGGGTGGAATTTCAGCACATCGGGGGTGTACTGGCCCGAAGCCTCCCGCAGCCAGCCCTGAATTTCGATGCCCTTGATCAAAGCGGCGAGGACCTCGCGCCCCTCCAACCCGCGCGCTTCGGCCAAAGCCAGCGCCACTGGCAGGGTGACGGACAAGGCATGCGTCGCCGGGCTCCACATCGGTTCGAAGTCCAGCACATGCATCGCCGCGCCATTGATCGCGGCGGCCCGCACGGGATCGGTGCGGAAGCCGCAACCAATCGCGGTGGAGACGGGGTTGCCGCCGAGCGCCTTCATGCAGCGCGCCATGATCGGAATGGCGTCTTCCTCCGACACGCCGGCGACGCCGACGGCGAGACCGTCCAGCACCAGGCGCCTTGCGGCGGCCCGCGCCTCCTCCGGCATATCGTCATACCCAAGACCCGCGATGCGCGCGCAGAGATCAGCGGTCAGGCCCATGATGAAGTCTCCTGTGTGTCGGTCGCCAGAATGATGCAGTCGGCGGCGGTGAAGGAAAGGGTGACGCTGTCTCCCTCGGCCGCCATGGCCGAGGACAGCACCCGCAACGAGGCGGAGCCGACTGCGACCAGATATTCGAAGTGCCCGCCGAGATAGAGGCGTTGGCGGATGCGGCCGTGTAGCTGGTTGGCGCCCGGAACGGCGCCGAGGACCAGCCGATCGGGTCGGATCATGGCGTTGGCGGGGCCGGGGGTGGTGGGGCCGAAGGCGGCCAGCACATGCTCGCCGCCGGCCAGCGTCGCCTCAACCCCACCGGACGCTGCGCCAACCACCGTCACCGGCAGAAAGTTTGCGGGTCCGACGACGTCGGCCACGAATGCATCCAGCGGGGTGCCGTATACCGCCTCCGGCGTCCCTTGCTGGCGGATCACACCGTCGCGCATCACCAGGATGCGGTCCGACAGCGACAAGGCTTCCGCCTGATCATGCGTCACATAGACAGTGGCGACGTTCAGTTCGCGTTGCAGCTTGCGGATTTCCGCGCGGGTCTGGTCGCGCAGCTTGGCGTCGAGGTTGGACAGTGGTTCGTCGAACAGCAGCACCGCCGGCGCGTGCACGATGGCCCGCGCCACGGCCACGCGCTGCTGCTGCCCACCCGATAGTTGCTGTGACGACCGGTCGCGGAACGCGCTCAGGCCCACCATGGCCAAGGCCTTGGTGACCCGCGTTTCGACCTCGGTGTTGGGGCGGCGGCGGATGCGCAGCGGGAAGGCCACGTTCTCGAACACCGTCAGATGCGGCCAGATGGCATAGGACTGGAACACCATGCCGATGTCGCGGTGATAGGGTTCCACGGCGATCCCGGCCTGGGAGTCGAAGACCACCATGTCGTCGATCGCAATGAACCCGGCTTCCGGTGTCTCCAGCCCGGCGATGCAGCGCAACGTGGTGGTTTTGCCGCAGCCGGAGGGGCCGAGCAGCGACACGAGCTCCCCCTGCGCGATCTCGAAGCTGATGCCATCGATGATGGTCTTGTCGCCGTAGCGTTTGACCAGATCGCGGACGATGATGCTCATACGCGCGCTCCTATACCCGCAAGCTGGCGCGCGCGACGGCGGCCATCAGCGCGACGGTGATGATGGTTGTGACGATCGACAGCGCGCTGGCGACGCCCCAATTGGCATTTTCGAAGAACGCCCAGATGGAGATCGACAGCACCTGGGTCGAGGCCGTGTAGATCAGCGCCGCCGCCGCGATTTCCCGGAAATAGGCGATGAACAGCAGGAAATACCCGCTTTGCAGCGCCGGGCGCAGCAAGGGCAGCACGATGCGGCGGAAGCTGGCGACGCGGTTGGCGCCGGACGCCCAGGCCGCTTCCTCCAGCACTTTGTCGAACTGCACGATCTGCGCCCCGATGGTTTCGGTCGCATAGGGCAGGAACCGCGCCATGTAGCAGAACACCAGGACCCAGAGCGTGCCGTAAATCGGCAGATAGACATAGGACCACAGGAAGCCGAGGCCGATGACGATGCCGGGAATGCCGAAGGGCAGGCAGGCGAGCACGTCCAGCGCCCGATGCCCCCTCGGCTTCAGCCGATGCGTGGAATAGGCGATCAGCGTGCCCAGGATCAGGCCCAGTAGCGCGCCGCCGCCAGCCACCACGATGGTGTTCCAGAACGCCCGCATCGTGCCGGGACTGTTCCAGATCTGGAGGTAGTTGCGCCATGTGTATGACGCCTCCATCGGGTTGGCGACGAAGAACTTGATGGCCGAGGTGTAAATCAGCGCCAGCGTCGGGATGATGAAGCTCATCAGGATGTAGAACAGCGCGACCGCTTGCGCCGCCCAGCGCCATTTTCCCAATGCCAGCGGCCGGACCCGGTAGCCTTTGCCGCTGACCGTCGGCGCGCCGCGCTTCGCCACCACCCGCCGCTGCGCGAAAATGGTCAGGCCGGTCACCGCGCTCATGGACAATCCCACGGCCGCTGCCAGGCCGGTGTTCGGCGGGGAGAAGTTGGTGAGCAGATAAAGCTCGGTTGCCAGCGTGTTCACGTGGCCGGGGATCCCCACCATGGCGGGAATGGCGAACTGCTCGACCGAGAGGACGAAGCACAGCAACAGGCTCGACAGCATCGGAAACAGCATCAACGGCACCGTCACCCGCCGCACCACCTGCCAGGGGGAGGCGCCGGAGGCATAGGCGGCTTCCTCCAGGCTGGAATCCATCGCGATCAGCGGACCGCGCAGGGTGAAGAAGGCGAAGGGAATGATGTGCAGGATCTGAATCCAGATGATGCCGGAGATGGAATAGACGTCGAATTTGAAACCTTCGATGCCGAACAGTTCTTCCAGCACGTCATTGAAGATGCCGCCGGGGGAACCGAGGATGACCCAGGCCATCGCCAGGATGAAGCCGGGGAAGAAGAAACTGAGCCCGACCGCGGCGACGGTGCTGCGTTTGAAGCGGAAGTCGGTGCGGTAGATCAGCCAGGCCAAAGCGGCCCCGCCGGCAGTGCTGAGCACGGCGGTGACGGCCGAGATGAAGCAGGTCGTGACCAGCGTATTGGCGATCGCCGCGCTGCCGAGGTCGGTCCAGTTGCGCCAGGTGAACACCGACGGCTCCCCCGGCCCAGCCGAGCGGAAACTGCCATAGAGCAGCGACGCCAGCGGCGTGAGGATCAGGAAGGCGGTCACCAGGAAGGTCGCGGCGAAGATGAGCTTGACCGTGCCGCGCCCGTGCGCCCTGACGACACCCGTCATGGTCCGGCTCGCTCCGTCACATTCGCATAGCGAGGGAGCAAGTTCCGCGCATTGCGCTCTATCCCGTCATGGCCCGGCTCGTCCGGGCCATCAGCGCCAGCGCCCGTGCCGCGGGGGTTGGCCCGGACGAGCCGAGGGAGGGAGTAGCGCAGGCGTCCCGTCAAAATTTGGTTTGCACGATGTGAGTATCTCGCGGGGGTCAGCCCGATCGGGATTCGCGCACTGTGCTCTCTCCCGTCATGGCCCGGCTCGTCCGGGCCATCAGCGCCAGCGCCCGTGCCGCGGTGGTTGGCCCGGACAAGCCGGGCCATGACGGGTAAAAGCGAAGACGGGTGTTGCGCCATCATTGCAGTCCGAACACGGTCCGCCATTCCTCGATCATCGCCTTCTGCATGGCGGGCGTCAGGATGTCGGAGCTCAGCAGGATTTTCTGCCCCGTGATCCCTGGCACCAGCTTGGGATCGCCCGCATCCGGGCGCACCACCGGCGCACCGGCGGTGGCCAGCAGCGCGGTCTGGCCGGCATGGCTCAGGCCCCAGTTCACGAAGACCTGTGCCGCCTCGGGGTGCGGCGCCTTCACCGGCATCATCAGGGCGGTGCCGATGGCCGGCACGCCGGACTCCGGAAAGACGGCCCGAATGGGCGCGCCGTCACTGAGCGCGGCGATCACCGGCGGATCGATCACCGACGCCACCCAGATGTCGCCGCGGATTACCGCCTGCACCACGCCGGCGCTGCCATTGAAGAAGCGCACGCCGTTCGCTTTCAGCCGGGCGGCGACGTCCTTGATCCCCATCTGGTCCCAGGCCGCGAGCATGGTTTGCACCGCCACCGAACGCCAGGGCGGATCCATGCCGATCTTGTCTTTGTATTTGGGATCGAAGAAGGCGGTCCATTCGCGGGGGGCGTCGGCTTCCTTGATGCGGGTTTTGCTGGAAACCAGGCAGGACCGGTTGAAATGCGCGACAAAGAGCTGGTCGCGGACATTGTATTTAGCGGGGACGCCGGCGGCTTCCGGCGGGGTCCAGCTGCGCAGCCAGCCCTGGTCCGACCATTTCAGCAATGTCTCATCCCAGAGCGTCATGAGCACATCGGCCTCCGACGCGCCGGCGGCGTATTCGGTGCCGAAGCGCTGCATCATCTCGGTGCTGCCAAGGCGGTTGGCTTCGACCTTGATTTTGGGGAATGCCTTGCTGAATTCAGCGATCCACAGATCGCCCAGCGGCGGGGGCACGTTGTGCAGCAGGTTCAGCTTGCCCTGCTGCTCGGCGGTCGCGGTGATGGCCGCCATGGTGCCGCCCTGCGCGAGCGCGGGGGCAGCAAACGCGGTGGCGAGCGGCAGTTGCAGCATGGTGCGCCGCTGAAGTGTCATGGTTATCCTCCCGGGGAATTCCGGGGAGCTTCTAACAGGCCCTCGCACCTGTCTATAGTTCCTTCAAGAGCGAAACAGGGGACCGCCATGAACGACACCGTCACCATCAGCCAGACCACCATCCTGGAAGGCCTGGGCGCGCGCATCGCCGCCGTCACGTATGACAGCCTGACGCCGGATGCCTTGCACTGGGCGAAGGTCGCCATCCTCGACACCGTCGGCTGCACCCTGGCCGGCGCGCAGGAGGATTGCGCCCGCATTATCGGCCAGGCCGCCACCTACGGCACCGCGGGCGGCGACTGCCTGGTCTTCGGCACCGATCGGCGGGTCGGGCCGCTGGATGCGGCGCTGATCAACGGCACCGCGGCGCATGCGCTGGATTACGACGATTGCTCCAACACGCTGGGTGGCCACCCCTCCGCCCCCGTGGTGCCGGCGCTGTTCGCGCTGGCGGAGATGCACAATCTCTCCGGCAAGGATTTTCTCACTGCCTATGTCGCGGGCTGGGAGGCCGAGACCCGCATCGCCCGCGGCGTCAATTTCCACCATTACGAGAAGGGCTGGCACCCGACCGCGACCTTGGGCGTGTTCGGCTCCGCCGCCGGTTGTTCCCGCCTACTGGGCCTGACGGCGGAGCAGACCACGCGCGCTCTGGCGCTGGCGGCGACCTTCTCGTCCGGCATCAAGGCCAATTTCGGCACCATGACCAAGCCGCTGCATGTCGGCCACGCCGCGCGCAATGGCATGCTGGCGGCACTGCTGGCGAAGGACGGGTTCACCTCCTCCGCCAATGCCTTCGAGCACAAGCAGGGCTATCTGGAAGTCTTCAACGGCGCCGGGAACTACAATGCCGATGCCATCCTGGCCGATTGGGCGGAGCCATGGGACATCGTCTCCCCCGGCGTGGCCATCAAGCAGTACCCCTGCTGCGGCAGCACCCATCCGGCGATCGATGCCATGTTGATGCTGGTGCGCGACAACAAGCTGACCCCGGACGCGGTGGAGCGGGTGGATTCCTGGACGCATCCGCGCCGCCTCGCCCATACCAACCGCCCGAACCCGCAAAGCGAGCTGGATGCGAAGTTCAGCGTGCAATATTGCCTGGCGCGTGGCCTGGTCGCGGGCAAAGTCTCGATCGAGCATTTCGAGGGCGACAGCTATCGCGACCCCGCGGTGCAGGACGTGCTGCGCCGGGTGCATGCCGCGCCGCATCCGGACATGAAGATGGACACGTTCGAGCATTTCGGCGCGGAGGTGAAAGTCACCCTGAAAGATGGCCGCACCCTGACCCAGAAAGTGCATCGCCCGCTGGGCCGCGGCCCGGAAAACCCGCTGCCGACAGCGCTGCTGGAGGTGAAATTCATCAACTGCGCCGAACGGACCATGTCGGCGAACGAAGTGCCGGTGCTGCTGGGCCAGCTCTGGCAGTTGGAAAGCATCGGCTCGGTGCGGAGCCTGGCCGATCTGATGCAGCGGGCGGCGCGGTAGATCATGGAGTTCTATCATGAAGGCATGCGCGAATTGCAGGACCGTTTCGACGGCCGCCGGGTCGCGGATGCGCTGGAGAAAAACCGTATCCGCTACGATTTTTGGGATGCGGACCGGGACCTGATCGAGCAGACCCCGTATTTTTTCATCGCCACGTCCTTCGGCGAGCACACCGATTGCAGCCTGAAATCCGGCATGCCCGGCTTCGTGCAAATCGTCGGCCCCGGCACGATCGAATACCCGGAATACGACGGCAATTCGATGTACCGGACGCTGGGCAATATCAGCCGCAACCCCCATGTCGGGCTGTTGTTCGTGAAGTTCGATGGCCAGACGCTGCGGGTGCGCGCCAATGGCAAGGCGACGCTGCATGACGACGCCGAGACGCTCGCCCGGCACCATGGTGCCAAGGTGGTGATCCGGGTGGTCTGCCAGCTTTATTCCAACTGCCCGCGATCGGTGCATGATCTGGCGACGGGAACCCTCTCGCCCTACCTGCCGAAACCGGGTTACGCTCCGCCCGCGCCGGATTGGAAAAGCCGCGATTACATACGCGGCATCCTGCCGGCCAACGACCCGCACGACCCAAAACGATAAAACGACAGGGAAGACAACGCCATGACACTGAACCTGGGACGCCGTACTCTCATTGGGACGGGCATTGGGACGGGCCTTGCCGCCGCCGCCTTGCCCCGCCGCGCCCTCGCCCAACAAAAGCCCATCCGGATCGGCGTCCTGACCGATATGGCGGGCGCCTACGCCGCCAATACCGGCAAGGGCTCGGTGGTCGCGGCGCAGCTGGCGATCGATGATTTCATGGCGATGCATAAAGGCATCAAGGTCGAGCTGGTGCAGGCCGATCTGCAGCTCAAGCCGGATGTGGCATTGGCGATCGCGTCGGGTTGGTATGACAATGATGGGGTCGATCTGATCACTGACGTGCCGCTGTCCTCGGCGGCTTTCGCCATTGGTGATGTCGCCAAGGCCAAGGACAAGGCGGCGATCTTCACCGGCGGCGCCTCGGCGGAGATTACCGGCGGTCATTGCGGGCCCAACCATCTGCACTGGTGCTACGACACCTGGTCGATGCCCCACGGGGTGGTCGCCGCGACGGTCAAAGAGGGCGGCGACAGCTGGTTCTTCATCACCGCCGATTACGCTTTCGGTCATTCATTACAGAAGGACGCCGCCAGCTTCGTGACCGGGGCGGGTGGCAAGGTGCTGGGCCAGGCGCTGGCGCCGTTCCCGGGGACTACCGATTTCTCGTCCCATATCGTGCAGGCCAAAGCGAGCGGCGCGAAAGTCCTCGGCCTCGCCAATGGCGGCGCGGATACTGTCAATTGCATCAAGCAGGCGGCGGAGTTCGGCCTGATGCAAGGCGGGATGAAGGTCGCGGGTATGCTGGTGCTGACGCACGACATCCATGGCATGGGCCTGCAGGCCGCCCAGGGCGTGCTGCTGACCGAGCCATTCTATTGGGACATGAACGACGGCACGCGGTCGTTTGGGCACCGCTACATGAAGCTCTATCCGGGCGACATGCCGGGGTCAGTGCATGCGGGTCAGTATTCGGCGATCATGCACTACCTGAAAGCGGTCGCGGTGGTCGGGCCGGAAAAAGCCAAAGCCAGCGGCCGCGTGGTCATTGACCAGATGAAGGCGATGCCGACGGAGGATCCGCTGTTCGGCAAGGGCCTGATCCGCAAGGATGGCCGCAAGATCCATGACATGCACCTGTTTGAGGTGAAGTCCCCGGCCCAGTCGAAGCAGCCCTGGGATTACTACATCCACAAGCGCGTGGTGCCGGCGGCGGAGGCGTTCCGCCCCATGGATCAGGGGAAATGCCCGCTGGTGACGGCGTAAATTCGTTCCGGCCTGCTTGCTCGGTATCGCAGGCCGCCGCTTTCCTTCATCATGCGGACGAAGGGTGGTCTTCGCGCGTCGTGCTTGGCTCGCACCTCACAGGCGCGGTTGCCCGCCGTCGTCGGCATGACGAAAGGATCGGTCCGTGCGCATTGCGTCGTTCATTTTACTCCTCCTGACCCTCGCTGCCCCCACGCGCGCGGCCGTCGCGCCCATCGTCTACGGCGACCTTCCTTATTCGATGGAGGGTAAGCCGGTGCTGCTGAACGACGGGCGATCGGATCAGGCGGTGTTTGATCAGGATATCCGGCCCGCTATTCATGACCGGACCAGCGCGGCCTTCGTGATCCATATCGGCGACCTTGGCCGGCCCGAAACGTCGTGCGCCGATGCGGACGTGACCCGCAACCTCGCCATCTGGCAACAGTTCGGCAAACCGCTGTTCTACACGATTGGCGACAATGAGTGGATCGATTGCATCCGCTCCAGCGTGCCCGGCGGTGCGAAGATGCCGTTGGAGCGGCTGGCGAACCTGCGTTCGGTGCTGTTCTCCGACCCGGCCCTGGCGTCTTACCAGGGCCATCCCGATGGCTGGACTATCCGCCACGATGCCGGTGGCCTGCGGGAAAACACCATCTGGACGACGACCAACCCGATGGCCGCCTTCGTGGCGGTGCATGTCGTCAGTTCCTGCAACGGCCGCGACACCTTCGCGAAACAGCCCTGCAAGACCGAACCGGAGCTCGGCATGGATGAGGTGACCAAGGCCCTGGTGGTGGATGCGGCAGACCGCGACCACCGCAATCTCGTGGCCCTGCGGGAGGCTTATGCCCAGGCCGAGGCCGAGCATCGCGCCGTGCTGGTCATCGCCATCCAGGCAGATCCCTTCGGCAAGCCGGAGGATGACGCGAAGCACCCGGCCGATATCTGGGCCCGCTGCAAGACCCAGACCGAGTTCAAACCCTATTGCGATGTGCTGCCGGGTCTCGCCGCAGCCTTCTCCGGCACCACGTTGCTGATCCATGGTGACACCAGCGCCTATTGCTTCGAGCAATTGCCGCTGGAGGGTGCCAAGCCCGGGCATCAGTTCTGGCGGCTGAACACGCCGGGGGACTTTGGTGAGATTGATGCCTCCGTGGTCACCATCGCGCAGGGCGACGATGGTGTCGCGACGATCAAGGCAACGGGCCTGCTGTCAGGCGAGCCGGCACCGCCGGCCTGCGATCAGGCGCAATACGCGTTCAAGAAGAACGGCACCAACAAAGCCTATCCTCGGCCCGCGGCGGGCCGGTGAAGGGCCTGCCGCTTTCACCGTCCACTGTCATGCCAACGCCAGCCGAGCCACCGCATCGGCGTGAATGCCGGCGCAATCGATCAGGGGAAACGGCGTGTCCTTTTCGTTGAACGCGAGCGCGAGGTCCGTGCCCCCCAGCATGATCGCCTGCGCGCCGCCTGTGCGGAGCAAGGTCTGGCTGACCCGGTTGAACACCGCGCGCTGCGCCGACGTCACCACGCCCGCCGCTGCCATCGCAACATAGGCGTCATGCACATCGGCCAGATCCGGGCCCTCCGGCGGGACGAGGGTCGCGGTGGAAACGCCGCCATAGAAGCGGGTCTCCATCACCGTGCGGGTCCCCAGAATGCCGATTCGTTCAAAGCCCCGCCGGGCGATGGCGCTGTTCACCTCGGCGATCATATCCACCACGGGAAGCGGGGACACCGCCTCGAATGCCTCGATGCAGAAGTGCCCGGCGATCGAGGTCACCACAACGCATGCCGCGCCCGCGGCCGCCAGTCGCTGGGTCAACCGCATGTAGATCGCCACCTGCGCCGCCACGTCATGGCTGGCGAGGTGCCCCAGCAGCGTCGGCGTGTCGGCGTGCACGATTGTCAGCTCCAACGGTGTCTTGCGGCTGGCGAAGGCCGCGATCAAACGCCGGTAGTAGAAATCCGTCGCGGCGGGGCCGATGCCGCCGATCAATCCGATATGCATGACGTCAACTCGCGATCGCATAAGCCGGCCGCCGCGGATCAGCGCCCGCGCCCATCATGCCGCTGACGGGATCGGTCAGGATCGCTTCGACCGAACCGGCGAGCCATGTCCAGTCCGGCCAGGTCTGGATCGTGTGGCCCCGTGCGGCCAGTTCGTCGCGGGTGGCCTGATCGATGCGGCCCTCCACCGCCAGCCGACCCGGGAAATACTCGTACGGCGCGAACGACGACGGAAACGAGTAGGATGCCACCCGAGGCGCCTCGATCGCGCTCTGCACATCCATCCCGAAATGCATGACGTTCAGCAGCACCTGCAGCATCGCCTGGATCTGCACATCGCCGCCCGGCGTGCCAAACGGCATCACCCCGCCGGCTTGCGTCACCAGCATCGCCGGATTGGGGGTCAAACGCGGCCGCTTGCCCGGCGCGACGCCGGCGGGATGGCTCGGGTCCGGACGGCTTTGTGAGCCGCGGCCAGACGGCGTGATCCCCAGCCCCGGCACCACCGGCACATTGCCCGACCCGTCCGACGGCGTGGCGCTGAACGCATTGCCCCACCGGTCGACCACGCAGCAATAGGACGTATCGGCCTCCACCCGCGGCAACGCGGCGTCGGTCGAGGCATGCGCGCGGTTCGGCAGATCGAGCGGCGCCGGCATCTGCCCGAACGCCCGGTCATCGCGCACCGCCGCCGCCCGCCGTGCGATGGTCGCGGGGTCCAGCAGGTGATCCACCGGCACATCAACGAAGCGCGGATCGCCGAAATGATACTCCCGATCCGCCAGAGCGAGGTTCAGGCACGCCACGATCCTGTGCAGGTAATCGGCGGAGTTATGCGCCAGGCCGCTGATCCCTACCTGCTCCACCAGCGCCAGCGCCTGTTGCAAGGCCGGGCCCTGGCACCAGGGGCCGCAGGTGATCAGTTCATGCCCACGCCAGCCGCGCCGCACCACCGGCTCAATCGCGGACTGGTATTCCGCCAGGTCAGCCATCGAGAGGTAACCGCCCTCCTGCTGCTGGAAGCGCACGATCTCCCGCGCGACATCGCCGCGGTAGAAGGCGTGATGCGCCGCGGCCAGCCCGTCCAGTCGGTCAGGGCCGGCTGCCCTATCCGCGTCGGCGATGAATTGGAGGGTGCGGGCCAGGTCGGACTGGACGAATTTCTCCCCGGCGCGGGGCACCCGGTTGTTGGGCAGGAAGATCGCGGTGTTGGACGCCCAGCGGCGGTATTCGTGTTCGTGGGCGGCGATGGAGCGCTCCAGCAACGGGTAGACCGCGAATCCATCCTTGGCGAAGCGGATGGCGGGCGCGGCGACATCGGCGAAGCGCATGGTGCCATGACGGCGGAGGGCGGTGATCCAGGCGTCCGGCGCGGCTGGCACCACGGTCCGCAGCACCCCATCGGGGATCTTTCCCCCGTGCGCGCGCATGAACACATCGGCCGGCAGCGCCTTGGGCCACCAGCCCAGCCCGGCGATGCTTTCGGTGGTGCCGTCGCCCAGCCGGATCATGATTGGGGCCACGCCGGCGAAGTTGACCAGATCGGGCTGCAACACCGCCAAAGCGATGCCCGCCGCGCAGCCGGCATCGATCGCGTTGCCCCCACCTTCCAGGATGGAGAACGCCGCCGCGGCGGCCAGATAATGGCCGGCGGAGACGGCGTGTCTGGTGCCGTAAACCGTTGGGCGGTGGCTCATCGCACGCTCCCTTTGCTTTATGTCAGGTGGGAATTGGGACATATCCAAAACCCGTCGTCCAGCCTGCTACTTGGCAGTAGTCTTTCAATCCCATCTGGTTAGCGCTAGCATGACGCTCACACAGGGTAATGGCGGATCGGATGCGTGAGGAAATTCTCGCTTACAAGCGGGAGCGGATACTGCAGGAAGCAGTAACGCTGTTCTATAAACGGGGCTTCACCGGAACGACTCTGGACGATATCGCCGCCGAACTGGGCGTGACCAAGCCGTTCATCTACACGCATTTCCGCAGCAAGGTGGAACTGCTTGCGGCTTTGTGCCAGCCAACGATCGAGATGTCGCTCGACGCCATCGCCACTGCCGCGGCGGGGGAGGGCACGCCAGCCCAACGCCTGTTCCGCGCCATGGCCGATTTCGCCCAGGTGGTGCTGCAACGCCAGGCCAACATCGCGATCTTCTTCAGGGAGGAGAAGAACCTCTCAGATGAGGCGCTGGCGGAGATCAACACATTGCGCAAGAAATTCGACCGTCTGCTGTCGCAGTTGCTGCGCGACGGCGTCGCGGCCGGGGAGTTCCAGATCGCCGACGTCAATGTGGCCGCGCTGGCGCTGGGCGGTATGATCTCCTGGGCTTACACTTGGCATCGGCCCGAGGGCCGGTTGGCGCTGGAAGACGTGTGCACGAGGCTGGCGGAGCTGGCGTTGCGCATGGTGGGCGCAACGCCGCCGGTATCCGCTTCTGTTTAAATCGCGGGATTCAGACCTTCGGTGCTGCCACCTCCGGTCGTCCCGCGCTAATTCCCGGCTGCCCGCTTCAATGCCGCCATCCGATCAATCTCGGCCTGCACGGCGGCACCGGACTGGCCGGTGAACTCATCATGATGGTCGCGGGCATAGGCGTAGCTATCGGTCCGCCATTCCCGCGATGACTGGAAGTGCGGGTGGACGTAGCGCGCCATCAGCTCGTAATGGCGCTTGGTCTCCGCCCAGTCGGCCCAGTTCTGCGCCAGCTCCATGATGACCCCGAACCCGCCGGAGCCCTTCTGCAGCCGCTGGATGAAGGCGATCGCGTCGTCGGGCGTGCCGATGCAGGCCGCGCCGCTGTTGATCATGTATTCGTAGCGATCGGTGATGTCGCCCGGCACGATGGGGAAGGTCGCGACGTCACGGAAGTAGTCGCAGAAGGCATCAAGCCCGTGCTTCACATTCTCCCGCGCCTTTTCGCGCGTTTCGGCGATGTGCATCAGCGTGACCAGGCGCCAGTTCTTGCGATCCGGCACATGGCCATGCAGCTTCGCCTGCTCGGCGTAAAGGCCCCAGTTGTTGGCGTGATGGGTCAGGGCGTCGTCGCTGGTGCCGCCGATGGACAGCATGCCAAGGCCATGACGCCCGGCTGCCAACGCCCCCGCCGGGGAGCGCGCGGCCGCGACCGCCATCTCCATCCTTGGGCGGGTGTAGGGGGGCAGTTGCAGCCTGGCATCGTCCAGCGTGAACCAGTCCGACTTGCGGTTCACCGTCGCGCCATCCATCAATTCGATGATGACATCCAGCGACTCGTTCATCATCCGCCGCTGATCGGCCGGGACGATGCCGATCTTCTTGGCGTCGTGGACCAGGGAACCAGGACCAACGCCGAACATCGCGCGCCCGCGGGTCTGATAATCCAACTGCACCATGCGATCGGCCAGGATGAACGGATTGTGGTAGGGCAGCGACACCACGCCGGTGCCGAGGCGGATATGGCGTGTGCGTTCCGCGGCCGCGGCGATGAAAACCTCCGGCGAGCTGATGATTTCGAATCCGCCGGAGTGATGCTCACCGATCCAGGCCTCGTTGTAGTTGAGGGCGTCGAGATGCTGGAGGAGTTCCATATCCCGCTCCAGCGCCAGGATCGGGTTTTCCTTCAGGTCATGGAATGGCGCGAGGAAGACGCCGCTGCGGAGGTTGGTCATCGTGGTTTATTCCGTTCTTGTCCGGTTGATTGATATCGTTTGATACCAGAGTGAGCACACGCGGAGGAGAGGATGACTCTACCCCTTCTTCACATTCCAGAACACCACCGACGGCCCCTTCAGGATCCCCGTGATATTCTCCCGCCAGGCGGAGGACTGCACGTAGCGCCCCAGCGGGATGAACGGCAGTGACTGGAAGGCCTGCAGTTCGTAGGCCCGTTCCAGCCTTGTCTGCTCCGCCGGGTCGGTGGCGCCGATCCAGGCGTCGAAGATGCGTTCGATTTCGGGATCGCTGGGCCAGCCGAAGAAGGCGTCCTTGCCGTTGGAGCGGATGAAGGTCGCGATCAGCGGGGAGGTATATTCCGGCATCGGCGTCACCGTCGGGAACATCGACCAGCCGCCTTCGGTCAGCGGGCCGCGGTTGTTGCGCCGGCTTTGCACCGTCGCCCAATCCATCGCCTGATCGTCGATGTTGAACCCGGCATCGCGTAATTGCTGGGAAACCACCAGGCTCGCGGGGTTGAAGAAGGTGTGCTCGGTGGCATGGAGCAGCACCATTCGCTCGCCTTTGTAGCCGGCTTTGTCCAGCATGGCCTGGACCTCGGCTTTGGATTTGCGGCCGCGCACGTTCTCGATCCCGGCCTGGTCCACCTCTTTCTTGCCCGTCGCCAGGAAGCCCACCGGGGCGGTCCAGTTGGTGGGATCGCCGCCCATGATGGCGGTCATCACCTCTTTCTGGTCGATCGCCGCCATCATGGCGCGGCGCACCCCCAGGTCGCTGGTCGGGTAGGTCAGATGGTTGACCCGCAGCGCCATGATCTGGCCGTAGGGATCGAGGTTCCCCACCTTCACGCCACGCGACTGGCGCAACATGGGGATCAGATCGGGCAGCGGTATCTCGATCCAGTCGATCTCCCCGGTCACCAGCGCGTTCGCCGCCGTGCCGGCATCGGGGATCATGTGCCATTCGACCCGATCGACGTAGACCGGCCGGCCGCCCGCGGTCCAATCCGGCTGCTCCTGGCGGGAGACATAGGCCTCATTTTTCGCGAACACCGCCCGGCTGCCGAGCACATGTTCGTCCGCCACCCAGCGGAACGGGCCAGAGCCGATGGCTTCCGGGATCTGCTTGAACGGATCGGTCAGTGCCAGGCGCTCTGGCATCATCAGCGCCGGGGCGACGAATTTGGACAGCAGCTCCGGCAGATGCGGAAAGCCACGCTTGAGGCGGAAGACAATCGTGCGGTCATCCGGGCTGCTGAGTTCGTCGGTCAGCGCCGCCAGGGCGGCCCCGCTGGCATCACGTTTCATCCAGCGGCGCAGGGAGGCCACGCAATCGCGCCCCAACACCGGCGTGCCATCATGGAAGCGCTGCTGTTCGCGCAGCCGCAGGGTCCAGCGGCGGCCGCCCTCGTCCATGGCCGCGCCGTCCAGCATCTGGAACTTCGGATTCTGCGCGGCGTCGCGGCCCCACAGGGTCTCGAACACCATAAACCCCATGTTCCGCGCGATCTGGGCGCTGGTCCAGACCGGATCGATGGTGTTCAGAACCGCCTGCGGCATGATCCGCAGCGTCTGCGCGGGGGCGCTGATGGCGGGGCGTGCGAGCGACGCCGCCCCAGCCGCCAGCAAGAGATCCCGGCGGCGCATCAGACGTCGAGCCTGTAGGCAGCGCCGTCGCGGACGATCCGCCCGGCCGTCGCACCCGCGAAATGGGTGCCGATGACCAGCGTCGGCGTGTCGGCCAGCTTCTCGAACATGTCGAGCCGGGTGCGAATGCCCTGATCGCGGTCGCTATCGGCGTTGGTCGACCATTCCGGATGCGCGATCTGGCAGGGGTGGTGCATGAAGTCGCCGGTGATCAGCGCTTCCTCCCCGCGGGAGACGATGCGCACGCTGACATGGCCGGGCGTGTGGCCGATGGTGGGGATCAGGCTGATTTCGTCGCACAGCCGGTGGTCGGTTTCGACCAGGGTCGTCAGCCCGGCCTCAACGACGGGGGTGACGGAATCCGCCAGGATGAACTGCATATCGGGCCGGGCGAGATTGGTGGACCAATGCTCGTATTCCAGCCGCCCCATCAAATAGCGCGCGTTGGGGAAGGTGGGCACCCATTTCCCATCCACCTTCATGGTGTTCCAGCCGACATGGTCGATATGCAAATGGGTGCAGAGGACAGTGTCGATGGACTCGCGCGGGTAGCCAGCCTCGGCGATATCAGACAGGAACCGGGTCTGCAGGTTGTTCCAGGTGGGGATGTGGCGATTTTCCTTGTCGTTGCCGAGGCAGGTATCGACCACGATGCGCCGCGTTGGCGTTTCCACCAGGAAGGTGTGGATGCTCATTTTCAGCCGGCCGTTTTCGTCGGCGAAATGCGGCTGTAGCCAGCTGATGGGTTTGATCAGATCGGGCGTGGCCTGCGGCAGCAGGAAGCGGCTGCCGCCGGTGGCTTCGAGTTCGATGACCTTGGTGATGGTGACGTCGCCGATCCGCCATTTGGACATGGTGGTATTCCCCCGTTTGGTATTGGGGGGAGCGTAGCCGGAAGTCAGCGGGTTTGACGAGGGTTCGGGCAGGCCTCACGCGCGAGCGGCTTGGACATATAGACCCGGCGCAGCCCTTTTTCCTCGGCCCGATGCGTCTCGGAATAGCCGACCCGCGTGTAGAGCGCGATGTTCTCCGTCATCGCCTCGTTCGTATAGAGCCTGATGGCGCTGTAGCCTGCGGCAGCGGCGGTGGCTTCCGCGAAGGTCAGCAGGATGCGGCCCAGCCCCAGACCTTGCACCGCGGGGGAAACCGCGATGTTGTCGAGCAGCATCGCGTCTTCTTGCGGTATCAGCACGAGAACGCCTTGCACAATACCATCGTGTTCGATGACATGGACGCGGCCGTCCCGAATCAGGGACGCGTAGTCGTCAAGCATCGGTCCCGGCTCCCGCCCAATGCGCGGCACGTAGTGAACATAGGCTGACCGCACGATGGCCTCGACCGTGCCGAGATCAGTGGCGGTAGCGAGGCGCGGGTTTTGCGTCATGGGTTGGTATCCAGACTGATATGGGGTTTTGTCGGGGAAATATTGCGGTTCGTCAGGCGCGGTCTGTCAGGCTGATCGGCCGCTTTTAACACGAAGAACACGAAGGACCACGAAGAATGGACGAAGGTTTTTCGTAAATAAATTGATTAATAAATAAGAACTATCATTTCCTATGATAGTATTATGCCGGTGGATGACTGGATCTCCTTCGTGGTCCTTCGTGTTCTTCGTGTTAAAAATGCGGTCTTTCAACCAACCCAACGACGCCAATTCAGAACCGGCTGCCACAAGCAACGGCCGCACCGGCCCCGATCCCGCCTTGCCCCAAACCGCATCCTCCCTCAGGATCGCGCCAACCGAACCGAGGAAACCACCCATGGCCTTACATATTGACTATTACGCCTCCCTGAACTCGCCCTGGACCCATCTGGGCGCCGCGCGGATTGAGGCAATGGCCATGGCCAACGGCGCCACCCTGCGCATTTTCCCGGTCGATTTCGGGGCCATCTTCGCCGGCTCCGGCGGCCTGCCGCTGCCGAAGCGTTCCGCCCAGCGCCAGGCCTACCGGCTGCAGGAATTGCCGCGCTGGCGCGACCATCTGGGTATTCCCATCAATATCCAGCCCAAGCATTTCCCCTCCAACGAAATGCCCGCCGCTGCCTGCGTGATTGGCCTGCGGGAGACCGTCGGCGATGCCCCCGCGATCAAGCTCGCCCATCGCGTGCTGAAGGCCGTCTGGCAGGAGGAAAAGAACACCGGCGACCTCGAAACCCTGGCTGCCCTGATCAAGGACATCGGGCTGAATCCCGATGCGGTGCTGAAACTCGGCGCGGACCCGCAATGGGCGGCGATGCGCATCGCCGACACCGAAGCCGCCCTGGCCCGCGGCGTCTTCGGCGCCCCCTGCTACGTTATCGGCGAGGACATCTTCTGGGGTCAGGATCGTCTGGAATTCGTGCAACGGCGTTTGGCGCGGGGGTAGGCCCCACTACGCGTCATCCCCGGGCTTGTCCCGGGGAC
>CAIXEA010000033.1 GCA_903918315.1 uncultured Acetobacteraceae bacterium
AACCTTGGTCCCCGGGACAAGCCCGGGGATGACGGTTTTAGCGGGCGTCGCCCCTCTCCCCAGCGTCTCCCTCGCGTGAAGAGGCGTAGAAAGCAAATCGAAAGGAGACCAGGAAATCATGCCGACCGATCTGAACGCTTTGGTGCGGGATGAGGCCCTGCTGGACCTCGCTTTGTCGGGCGCCGATGTCGCCCCCATGCTGATGGTCCTCGTGCATCTCGGCGGGGAGGAATCCTGGCTCGACGAGGTCTCCCCCTTCATCACCGGCCCCTGGAACTTCCATGAGAACGCCCCGGAGGAGCTGAAACAGCGCATGCGCGCGCGGCTGAAGGCCATCCTGCTTGATTACGCCGCCAGCAACCGGCCGCTGCCGACCGAACCGCCGCCGCATCTGTTGCGCCGCATGCTTGGGGCTGGGGTCGCGGCTGAAATCCCCGACGAATACATGCCGATGATCATCGAGGAGACGATGCTCGACGATCGCGACCCAAAAACCGTGCATTGGCGGACTGGGCCGAAAAACCTCGACGCCTTCAAGGCCGTGATCATCGGCGCGGGGGTTTCCGGCCTTGGCATGGCGATCAAGATGCAAGAGGCCGGCATTCCCTTCGTCATCTACGAAAAGAACCACACCGTCGGCGGCACCTGGCTGGAGAACGGCTATCCCGGCTGTGGGGTCGATACCCCCAACCATTTCTACTCGCTGTCCTTCGAACCGAACCACGACTGGCCCGAGCATTTTTCCAAGCGCAACGAGCTGTGGACCTACCTGGAACGGCTGGCCGATAAATACGACATCCGCCGCCATATCCGGTTCAATACCGAGGTGACCTCGGCCATCTATCATGAAGCCGATGCGCTCTGGGACCTGACGACCCGCGACCGCGATGGCACGACCGCGACCAGCCGCGTCAACGTGGTCATCAGCGCCGTCGGCCAGCTCAATCGCCCGTCCATCCCCGACATCAAGGGCATGAACGACTTCGCCGGCCCGCTGTTCCACACCGCCCGCTGGGACGCCTCCCAGGATCTGAAGGGCAAGCGCGTCGCCATGATCGGCACCGGCGCCAGCGGCATGCAGGTGGGCCCCACCATCGCGCCGGATGTGGAGCACCTGACGATTTTCCAGCGGTCCGCCCATTGGGCGGTGTCGAACCCCAATTATCACGCCGCCGTCAGCCCCGGCAAAATGGCGGCGCTGAAGCATATTCCGTTCTACGCCAAATGGTACCGGTTCCAGCTGATGTGGGCGTCCTCCGACGGGCTGCACGCCTCCCTGCATGTCGATCCCAACTGGGCCACCCCGGACCAGTCGCTGAACGCGGCCAACCAGAAATTCCGCGACGACATCACCGCCTATATCAAAACCCAAATCGGCGACCGACCCGATCTGCTGGACATGGTGGTGCCGCCCTATCCGCCCTACGGCAAGCGCATGCTGCGCGATAACCATTGGTACAAGAGCCTGACGCGCGACAATGTCACGCTCACCAACGATCCCATCGATCACATCACGCCAGACGGCGTGGTGACCCGAGACGGCACCGAGCACAAGGCCGATATCATCGTCATGGCCACCGGCTTCGTGGCGCAGAAGATGCTCTGGCCGATGGAGGTCCGCGGCCGCGACGGCCAATCCATCCGCGACCTCTGGGGCGACGACAACCCGCGCGCCTTCCTGGGCATCACCGTGCCGAATTTCCCCAATATGTTCCTGCTCTACGGCCCCGGCACCAACCTCGCCCATGGCGGCAGCGCGATTTATCACAGCGAGTGCCAAATCCGGTACATCATGCAATGCCTGCGGGAGATGCTGGAAACCGGCGCCCGTTCGATGGAAGTCCGCCAGGACCCGCACGACGCTTTCAACGAATTGCTCGATCAAACCCATGCCAAAATGGTCTGGGCGCATCGCGGGGTCGGCAATTGGTATAAGAACAAGGACGGGCGCGTGGTCACCAATTCCCCCTTCTGCCTGATCGATTACCGCCGCATGACCGAGCATATGGACCGCAACGACTACATCCTGGCGTAATCGTGCCGTGAAGCTGCTGCTCCTCGCGCTCGCATCGAGTTTCCTCCAGCAGACCTTTGTCTCCATCGGCAAGGTTCTGCCGGCGGTGCTGGCGCCGATGATCATCCTGGAGCTGCATTTCGATCCCTCGCTGGTTGGCGTCTATTTCGGACTGACATCCGTCTTCGCGCTGCTGGCGCAGATGGGCTGCGGCAGCTTCATCATGCGCTACGGCCCGCTGCGCATGAGCCAGGTGGCGCTGTTCATGCTGGCCACCGGCATGGCCTGCATGGTCGCCGGCGCGGAGTTCATGTTCTTCCTCTCCGCCATGATCGGCGGGGGCGGGGCGGCGATCTCCACCCCGTCGAGTTCGCAACTGCTGGGCAAGATGTCGCCGCCCCGGCTGGCGCCGCTGATGTTCTCCATCCGCCAGACCGGGGTGCCGATGGGCCTGCTGCTGGGCGGGGCGTTCGGGCCGACCATGGCGGGATCGCTGGGGTGGAAGGGCACGGTGCTGGTCAGCGCGGCGGCGTGCCTGGTGTTCATCGCGTTGCTGCAACCGCTGCGGTCGAAATTCGACATCGATCTGGTGCCGGGGCGGCGGTTCAAACTGTCCGATTTCCCGACCACGCTGCGGTCCGTGGTAAAGGATCCGGGCCTGCGCGGCCTGTCCTATGCCAGCTTCGCCTTCAACGGGATGCAGCAGGTGATGACGTCGTATTTCGTCATCTACCTCACCACGATCGGCTACGATCTGGTCACCGCCGGCTATGTGTTTTCCGTCGCGGTGGCGATCGCGGTGCCGTGCCGCATTCTGTGGGGCTGGGTGGGCAGCTTCCACGTGTCCCCGCGGCTGGTGATGGCCGGCCTGGCCTTGGGCATCGCTGCCAGCGCGACCGCCCTCGGCTGCTTCAGCGCCGCCTGGTCCCTGACATGGATCGGTCTGGTGTCCGGGGTTCTGAGCGCCACGGCCCTGTCCTGGCACGGCATCCTGTTGTCGGAGACGGCGCGCCTGGCACCGGAGGGTATGACCGGCCCGGTTACCGGCGGTGTGCTGTCCTTCGGTCAGATGGGGGCGCTGCTGGGGCCGCTGGTCTACTCGGCCCTGCTCGGCACGACCGGCAGCTACGGTATCGGATTCATCGTCTGCGGGCTGCCGTCGCTGTATGTCGGGATCAACCTGCTCCGGCAGGGGAAACGGTTGCCGGAGGGCGCGGCCCAGGCTTAGGCTGCCCCGGTTCAGGGGAGGCGGTCATGCTGGAAGCCGGCGAAGTCTCATTCACCGATGTCATGCGGCGGGAAACCGATCATATCCTCGATGCCTGCACGCGGTGTGGAAAATGCGCCGAGGCCTGCCCGATGACCGAACCCGCGGGCGTCGATACATCCGATGCGCCGGCGCTGACCGCCGGGGTGCTCGACCTGCTGGCGGGCGGGGCGGGAACACCGGGCGCCGAACGCTGGGCCACCGTCTGCTCCAACAGCGGCAAATGCATCCCGGCCTGCGATTACGGCGTCAATCCGCGGCTGATGATGAACCTGGCGCGCATCGCGGTGAAGGCCAAGGCCGGGGAGGCGGCGGTGCGCAAGGCCGGCAACGACTATTTCAATACCATGAGCCGCGGCACCCGGGTGGTATCCCGCCTGATCCTGACCCCAGACGAGCTGGCACGGCTGAACCCCGCGTTGAAGCCGGCGGGGGACTATGAAGGCACCCCGGATATCGTCTTTTACACCGGCTGCAACGTCATCAAGACCCCGCATATCGCGCTGCTGGTGCTGGATGTGCTGGATGCGTTGAACGTGTCCTATGAGGTCATGGGCGGCAACGCCACCTGCTGCGGCATCCAGCAGTTCAAACAGGGCGATGCCAAAACCGCCGGCCGTGTCGGCTACAACACGATCGAGCGCCTCGGCCGCCCCGGCGCCGCCCGCGTGCTGGCGTGGTGCCCGAGCTGCCAGATCCAGATCGGGGAGGTCGCTCTCCCCGCCTACAAGCAGTCCTATGGCGCGACCCCGTTCGAAATGGCGCCGATCGCGGAATTTTTCGCGGAACGGGTGGAGGATTTGCGGCGGCTGTTCGTGCATCCCGTGCATAAGCGCGTGGCTTTGCAGGAGCGGTCCGCCCTGCCGAAGGTGATGGCGGCGGTGAAGACCGTGCTGCGCGCCATTCCGGGGCTGGAGGTAGTGGAGCTGGACGTGCCAGTGTTGAGCACCCAGTCGATCCATCTAAACGTCGTGCCGGCGTTCAAAGCGGACCTGCGCCAGCGGGAATTCGCGGCCGCGGCGGCGGCGGGGGTGACGACTTTGGCGTCGGTGTTTCATGGTTGCCACCGCGATCTCGTGCCCTATCAGAACGATGTGTCGTTCGAACTGCTGAACTTCATGGAACTGGTGGGGGAGGCGATGGGGATCCACATCCCCGATGTCTACAAGCGGCTGAGCCTGATGGGGGATGTGGATCGCGTGTTGGCCGACAGCGCGGCGATGATCGCGGCGCATGGGATGGACACGGCGATGGTGCGGGACGTTGTGGCGAAGGATATGTTTGGCGGGCGGTGAGGGGGCGTCGCCTTCAATACCCCATCAACCCCGCATACCGGTCCCGGTGAAACGCCGCATCCCCGAACGTCGCCTGCGCCACCCGGGCGCGTTTCATGAAGAACCCGATCTCGTGCTCATCGGTCATGCCGATACCGCCGTGGATCTGCACGCCTTCGTTGCCGCAGAGGAAGATCGTGTCATTGGCCTTGGCCTTCGCCAGACTGGCCAGGGCCGCGGCATCGTTGGCCTGTTCGTCCAGCGCCGACAGCGCCGCCAGGACCGACGACCGCGTGACCTCGATCTCGCAGAACATCTGGGCGGCGCGGTGCTTCAGCGCCTGGAATGATCCGATCTGCACGCCGAACTGCTTGCGGTCCTTTAAATATTGCAAGGTGCGGTCGAACGCCTCCGCCGAACTGCCGAGCATTTCCGCAGCCAGGCAGGCGCGGGCCCGGTCCAGAACGACATCGAGCACATCGGCCCCACCACCGATCCGGCCGAGGACCGTTGCGGGTGTGTTGTCCAACCGGATGATCGCGGCGTTGCGGCTATCGACCATGATGGTGCGGGTGCGGCTCACGCCAGGGGCGTCGGCCGGCACGAGGAACAGCGTGATCCCGTCGCGATCGCCCACCGCGCCGCTGGTGCGCGCGGCCACGATCAGCACATCCGCGACATGCCCATCCAGCACGAAGCGCTTGTTGCCGCTCAGTCGATACGAAGTCCCATCGGCCACCGCCGTGGTGGCGATCCGGTAGGGCGCGTGGCGCGATGTTTCTTCCAACGCCAAGGCAAACAACCGCTCCCCCGCCACCAGCGGCGGCAAATGCTCGTCTTTTTGTTCGGCAGAACCGGCGAGGTCCAGCAGACTCGCGCCCAGCAGCCCCGTCGAAAGCAGCGGCGTCGCCGCCAACGTGCGCCCGGCCGCTTCCATCACCTGGCCCAGCCCGGTGACGCCAAAGCCGGAGCCGCCCTGATCCTCCGCCACCAGAAACCCGGTCCAGCCCAGCTCTGCCATCTGCCGCCAGAGCGAACGAGAAAACCCATCCGGATCATTGTCGTCACGCAGCTTGCGCAGTGCCGTGATCGGCGACCGTTCGCGGAAGAAATCCAGCGCGGTGTCCCGCACCATGATTGCGTCTTCGGATAATATGAGTGCCATTGGTATGGGTCCTCAATCCGGCAGGCCAAGCACGCGCTTGGCAATGATGTTCAGCTGGATCTCGGACGTCCCGCCCTCGATCGAATTGGCCTTGGAGCGGAGCCATTCCCGGGTGAAGCGGAGCTCGTCGTCGGAGAAACCCTCGCCCTCCCATCCCAGGCCCTGAAAACCTTCGCCTTCCAGCAGCATCTCGTAGCGGCGCTTGTTCAACTCGGTGGCGTAGTATTTGAACATCGCCGACAGGGGGCCTGGTGGCGCCCCGGATTCTGCTTCCTCGGCGGCGCGCCGGCGGGTGAGCTGGAACGCCTGCGCATCCATCGAATAAGCCGCGATGTGATCCCGCAAGATCGGTTCGGCGATCTTGCCGTCGACCTCCCCCACATGCATCTTGGCAACGGTTTCCGGGGGAATTTCGAATTTCGCCGCCTGCCGCGCGCCGATGCCGCCAATACCCTTGCGCTCGTGTTCCAATAGCCGTTTGGCGATGGTCCAGCCTTTGTTCAGCTGCCCCACCAGATGGCTGGCCGGCACTTGCACATTCTCAAAGAACGTTTCGCAGAACACCGACTTGCCGCTGATCAGCTTGATCGGGCGTGGGCGCACCCCGGGGTCGTCCATGTCGATCAGCAGGAAACTGATACCGTCATGCTTTTTGACCGTCGGATCGGTGCGCACCAGACAAAAAATCCAGTCCGACAGATGCGCGTTGGAGGTCCAGATCTTGTGCCCGTTGACCAGGTAATGTTCCCCTTGCAGCACGGCCCGGGTGGACAGGCTGGCGAGGTCCGATCCCGATCCGGGTTCGGAATAGCCCTGGCACCAGCGGATTTCGCCGGTCACGATCTTGGGGATATGGGTCTGGCGCTGTTCCTCGGTGCCATATTCCAGCAAGGTCGGGCCGAGCATCGACAGGCCCATGCCGCGCAGCGGGATGCGGCAGCCGAGGTCCTGCATCTCCTCCTCCAGGATCAGCGCCTCATCCCCCGACAGCCCGCCGCCGCCGTATTTTTTCGGCCAGGTCGGCGCCGTCCACCCCTTGGCGGCCATGCGGTCGAGCCAGATTTTCTGCTCCGGCCGCACATATTCCGCCCGCTTGCCGCCCGCGACCTGCTCATCCTCCGGCATCCAGGTGCGCATGACGGGCGGGCAGTTCGCCTCCAGCCAGGCGTGGGTTTGCGCGCGGAATGCGGTGAGGTCGGTCATCGGTGCTTCCTCTCGACGTCTGTTGCCAGGAGTGTCGGCGAACCGGCGCTGGGGTCAAGAGGGTGGAATCAGTCCGCGCAGATGGATATGATTCCGATCATGCCAGACGATCTCTATGAACGTGACATCCTGGTTTGGTCAGAGGACCAGGCGGACCTGCTGCGCCGCATCGCGCGCGGGGCGTGCGTGAACGACGTCGATTGGGCGCATGTGGTCGAGGAGATCGAAAGTGTCGGGCTGACGCAACTCCACGACGTTGAAACCTATCTGCGCCGGATGCTGGTCGCTTTGCTGAAATGTCATGGTTGGCCCGGCAGTCCCGCGATCGCGCAGTGGCGTGAAGAAAGTGTCTCTTGTCAGGCGGATGCCGGACAACGGTTCACCCCATCCATGCGGCAGAAAATCGATCTCCAACGCCTGCATCGTATTGCCACTGAGCAGGTCGCCGTTGCGGGCTACGACGGCCGTGAACCGTGCCCCTGGCCGGAAGTCTGCCCCTTCACCCTCGACCAACTCCTGAACGATCGGCGGCCAGCACTCGAAGCCGTGCTGGCCGCTGCCTCGGCGCCTTAGCCGAACATCTCCCCCAACCGCCGGATCGAGCCCAGCACCTTCTCCTGCGGCAGACCCGGCCATTGCACGCGCATGCTGAAATGGTTGCAGCCCAGCGTTTCCGCCCAGCGCGCGATCTCTTCCTTCACCGACACCTTGTCGCCGATAATGAAACGGTCCTTCGCCATTTCCTCAAAGCTCATGTGCGCCGTCGGGCTTTCCATGCCCCAGGCGGCGTAGGAGTTGTATTTATATTCCAGCGCCGCGCGGCATTCATCCATCGCGGTGGCATGGCTCGACCCGACATAGCATTCCCGCGCGATGGGGAATTCCGTCACCGTCTTGCCCAACTCCGCCAGCGTATCGCGGTACAGCTTCATCAGCGGAATGGTTGCCTCCATCGTGGTGGCATTGGCGATCAGCCAGGCATCGCCAATCCGGGCGGCGCGCTTGACCGCCGCCTCCACCAGCCCCGCCACCCAAACCGGCGGACCACCCGCCTGGATCGGCTTCAGGCTGATGCCGTGATCCTTCACCGAGTAGAACCGGCCCTGATGCGTCACCCGATCCTCAGTCCAAAGGCGCCGCATCAAGGCGATGCTTTCGGAAAAGCGCGGCGCGCGTTCCTTCAGCGACACGCCCATGGCGTCGAACTCCCCTTCCCGGTAGCCCAGGCCGACGCCAACAATGAACTTGCCGCCGCTGAGGACGTCCATGGTCGCGGCTTCCTCCGCCACATGCACGGGGTTGAGCAGCGGCAGGAGTAAAATATTGCCGCCGATGGTCATGCCCTCGGCTTCGCGCATCAGATAGGCCATCATCGGCGCGATCTGCAGCATCTGTAGTGGTGCGGTCAGGTAATGATGCGGGAACAGCAGCGACTGGAAGCCGGCCTTGCGGGCCTCGCGCACCTGCTCGACCAGCTCCGGCACGCGGGCGGCGACGGAGTCACCCTCGGGGAACTGGGTGTTGATGAACATGCCGATTTTCATGGGAGTCTTTCCTGCTTAGCGGTCGGAGAAGAGAACGCCGCCTTTGGCTTTGTTCTCTTTGGAGGATTCGATGATCTGCACCAGCACGCGGTCCGCGGCGACGTCAAAATTGCGGACGACGGCTTCGGTGATGTCCTTCACCAAAGCGCGCTTCTGGTCGAGGGTCCGGCCCTCGATGGCGTGGATATAGACTTCCGGCATGGGTCGGTCCTTTGTTGGTCAACGCGTGGGTCACGTCCGCCGCCCCGTTTCCGCTCCCTTTAACCGTCATCCTCAGGCTTGTTCCGGGGACCACAGTGGCAGAGGCGGCAACCTTGGTCCCCGGGACAAGCCCGGGGATGACGGAGAAGGGTGATGACGGAGAGGGGGGAGGCGGCGGCGGGGACAGGCTATTGGCATCCATTGCGATAGTGACAGCCCGCCCCATACCGCAATCCCGCCCGCCCGTCTTCCTCTGGCCATCCAGCCCACCCTATGGCACAGCAGACAGACGCCAATCGGGGGAACCACCGCCATGACCGGATCCGTGAAAATCACCGTCAAGGACTATATCGCTACCATCGTGATGGACCGCCCGCCGGTCAACGCCCAGAACTCCGAATTCCGGCGGGAGCTGATCGCGGCCTTCGACTCCATGACCGACCGCGACGATGTGCGCGTGGTCATCCTGACCGGCACCGGATCAATGTTCTCCGCCGGCGCCGATATGCGGGAACGGCCGAACCCCGAGAACAAGGGCGAGTACTGGCACTTCAACCGCCTCGCCCGGGAAAGCTTCAACGCCATTCAGGAATGCTCCAAGCCCGTCATCGCCGCGGTGAACGGCCCGGCTTTGGGCGCCGGTCTCGGCCTGGTGGCACATTGCGATATCATTCTGTGTTCGGAAAACGCCGTGCTCGGCATGCCGGAAATCGATGTCGGCCTGGCCGGCGGGGCGGCGATGCTGCAAACCCTGTTCGGCAAGTCCCGCGCCCGGCGCATGTTCTTCACCGGCTGGCGCGTGCCGGCCGATGAGCTATACCGCACCGGCGTCGCCGAATGCTGCGTGCCGCTGGAGCAATTGATGCCGGAGGCGATGAAACTCGCCACCGAAATCGCCTCCAAGACCCCCGTCGGCATGCATTATGCCAAGCAGTCGATGAACACGACCATGCACATGCCGCCCCGCGATGGCTACCGGTGGGAACAAGGCGTGACCGTCATGCTGTCGCGCACCGAAGACGCCCAGGAAGCACGCCAGGCCTTCATCGAAAAGCGCAAGCCCGTCTGGAAGGGGCGCTGAGCATGCGCCGCCTGCTGCTCACCTGCGTGGCCATGGCGCCCTTGGCCCTGCCGGTGGCCGGGCCAAGGGGCGTTCAGGCGGCGGAGGTCAAAATGGCGGTGCGGACCGATCCCAGCTCGATCGATCCGCATTACCACGTCTACACGCCCAATTCGGCGGTGTTCAAACACATCTTCGACACGCTCGTGCTGACTGGGCCGCGGGGTGAGGTCCGGCCCGGCCTCGCGGAAAGCTGGAAGACCCTCACCGACGATGTCTGGGAATTCAAACTCCGCCCCGGCGTCACCTTCCATGACGGCAGCCCCTTCACCGCCGAGGACGTGGCCTTCTCCATCGCCCGCGCGCCCAACGTGCCGAACAGCCCGTCATCCTATGCGCAATATACCAAGCTGGTCGCGGGCACCGAGATCGTCGATCCCCTGACCATCCGCATTCGCACCCGCGGCCCGGCGCCGACGCTGCCGATCGATATGGGCTCGGTTGCGATTGTTTCGAAGAAGGCGGCGGAGGGGAAGACGACCGCGGATTTCAACAGCGGCCTCGCCACCATCGGCACCGGGCCGTACAAATTCGTCGAATGGGTGGCGGGGGACCATCTGACACTGGTGAAAAATCCGGCCTACTGGGGCGGCGCCGAACCCTGGGACCGGGTGATCCGGCGCGCCATTCCCGCCGATGCGCCGCGGGTCGCCGCGCTGCTGGCCGGGGACGTGGATATCATAGAGGGCGTGCCCGCCGTCGATCGCACCCGCATCGCGGGGATGAACACGCTGTCTTTGTTCGAATGCGACGCCTTCCGGATCATCTACCTGCACATGGACTCCGGGCGCGACATATCCCCCCAGATCACCGATGCCAGCGGCGGCAAGCTCGATCGCAACCCGCTGCGGGACGTGCGGGTCCGCCGCGCCATCAGCTATGCCATCAACCGCCCGGCCTTGACTGAACGGCTGCTCAGCGGGCAGGCCCACCCGGCCGGGCAATACATCCCGCCCGACACGCCCGGCGCCAGCAAGAACCTGCCGCCCATTCCCTATGAGCCTGATCTCGCCAAAAAGCTGATGAAGGACGCCGGTTGGGAAAACGGCTTCAACGTCGTCCTCAACGGCTCCAACGACCGCTATCCCAGCGACGCCCAGGTGACCCAGGCCGTCGGCCAGATGCTCGCGCGTATCGGCATCCGGACCGAGGTCCAGACCATGCCCGCCGCCATGCTCTTCAGCCGCGGCACCAAGCTCGAATTCTCCATGATGCTCTCCGGCTGGGTCGGTTCGGGGGAGGCATCGTCACCGATGACCGCGCTGATGGCGACCTACGACCCCAAAACCGGCATGGGATCGTCCAACCGCGGCCGCTGGTCCAACCCCGCCTTCGACGCGGCTTTGGGGGAGGCGTTGCGCACGCTGGACGATGCCAAACGCAACGCCCTCTATGCCAAGGCCGCGGAAATCGCGGTCGAGGACATGGGCGTGGTGCCGGTCTACTTCACCATCAACACCTGGGCGGCGCGCAAGGGGCTGAGCTACGCGGCGCGTGGCGATGAACTGTCATTGGCGATGGGCCTGAGACCGGCGCCGTAGGGGTTTCACCGGCGGCGAAACCCACCCTATACTCCTCGGTAGCGAATAACGGAGCGAAACGATGCGGCAAATGGTCATGGTGGGCTTCCTGCAGGCCCAAAACTGCACAACCCTGGCCAGCGCCTGGCGCCACCCGGAGGCACGCACCGACTTCACCACCGCCGCTTATTACCAGCATATCGGCCAGGTCCTGGAAGCCGGCAAATTCCAGCTCGCCTTCTTCGACGATCGCCTCGCCATGCCCGACCTCTATGGCGGCAACCCGGCCGAGGTCGTCGCCAACGGCGTTCGCGTCGTCAAAATGGACCCCTTCGCCTGCCTGATGGCGATGGGTTTCGGCACCTCCCGCCTCGGCATCGGCTCCACCGCGTCCACCACCTATTACGAGCCCTTCGACGTCGCCCGGCGCCTCCAGACCGTCGACCTCATGATCGGCGGCCGCGCGGCCTGGAATGTCGTGACCTCCGTCAATGACGGCGAAGCCCTGAACATGGGCCGGGACGTGCATATGGAGCACGATGCCCGCTACGACCGCGCCGATGAGTTCATGGAAATCGTGCTGAACTGCTGGGATAGCTGGGAAGACGACGCCCTGGTGGTGGACAAGAAGTCCGGCCTGTTCGCGCATCCCGAAAAGGTCCACCGGCAGGAGTATAAAGGCCAGTACCTCAAGACCAGCGGTACCTTCACCGTCCCCCGCTCGCCGCAGGGCCATCCGGTGGTGATCCAGGCCGGGTCCTCCCCGCGTGGCAAGATCTTCTCGGCCCGCTGGGCGGAAACCGTCTTCGTCGCCTATCACGATATCGAGGACGGCAAGCGCCAGTACAAGGAATTCAAGAACGCCATCGCCAGCCACGGCCGCAACCCCGACGACGTCACCGTCAACACCATTGCTTATCCGGTCGTCGGGGCGACACGCGCCGAAGCCGAAGACAAAATGGCACTCATCGAATCATTGTACAAGGAAGTCGATGGCCTGTCGTTACTCTCGGAAGCGCTGAACTTCGACTTCAAGACCAAGGGTATGGATGAGGCGTTTTCACCGGAGGAACTGGAAGGCATGTCCGGGATGCACGCCATGCGCAATCGTGTCATGCAACAAATCGGCCGCAACCCGACGGTGCGCGACTTCCTCAATGTCACCCGCCGTGGCCGCACTCACAACGCCATCGTCGGCAGCGCCAAGGACATCGCCGACAGGCTGGAGCAATGGTTCGTCGAACGCGCCTGCGACGGGTTCGTGATCGCCGGCACGCATACGCCCGGCACGTTTGAGGATTTCGTCAAACACGTGGTGCCCGAACTGCAGCGCCGCGGCGTTTACCAGAAAGACTACAAGGGCGCGACGTTGCGGGAAAATCTGGGTCTTGGCATGCCCAAGACCGGCTGGTGGAAATAATCATCCATGACGCAACGGACCGTTTTGATTGCCGGCGCGACCGGGCTGGTTGGCTATGGCGCGCTCAAGCATTTCGGCATGCAGGATGACACCACCGTCATCGCGGTGTCCCGCCGGGAGCCGGAGGACCTCTGGGGTGCCAGACACGTCCGGCTCGACCTGACAGACCCCGCGGCGTGTGAGGCGCAGGCCTGGCGGTTCACCGAGGTGACGCATCTGGTCTATGCGGCCCTGTACGAACAGCCGGACCTTGTCGCGGGCTGGCAGGACGAGGCGCAAATTCGCATCAATGACCAGATGCTGCGCAATCTCCTGGAACCGCTGCTCGCGGCCGCGCCGGGGCTACGGCATGTGACCTTGCTGCAAGGCACCAAAGCCTACGGGGTTCACGTGCGGCCGATGCGGGTGCCGGCGCGGGAAGGGCGCTCGGAAATGCGCGAACAGCCCAATTTCTATTGGGCGCAGGAAGATTATGTGCGCGCCCGCCAGCAGGGCCAGAGCTGGCACTGGACCATTCTGCGGCCGGTCCTGATCGTGGGGGAGGCCATTGGCGGCGCCATGAACCTGATCCCCGCCCTCGGTGCCTATGCCGCGCTCATGAAAGAGCAGGGTTCGGCGCTGCCGTTTCCCGGCGGTGCGCCCCGCGTGTCACAGGCCGTGGACGCCGATCTGCTGGCCCGCGCGATCGCATGGGCCGGGGAGGCTGAAACGGCCCGTAATGAAACCTTCAACGTCACCAATGGTGACGTGTTCGAATGGGACACGATCTGGCCGGCGGTGGCGGACGCCTGCGGCATGCAACCGGGCGAACCGGCACCCTTTCCCTTGCGGGTACTGGAAGAAGGGGCCGGCATGGCCTGGGATATCCTGCGCGCCCGCCATCGCCTGAGCGCACCGTCACTGCGCGAATTCGTCGGGCAGTCGTTCGAATACGCCGACTACCAGCTTCGTTACGGTGAGACCGATCCAGGTCCGCCGTCCATCGTTTCGACCGTGAAGATCAACCAGGCTGGCTTCCATGAAACCATGGACACCGAAGTCATGTTCCGAAAATGGTTCAAACACTTTCAGGACCGGCGCTTGCTGCCTTCCATCGGATGACGGCCTCAATACCCCGATTGGCGCGGATCACTCGACGGTAAAACCCAGCCGCGCGAGGGGGATGGTTACACCGGGGCCGGAATCGGGTTTCAGCGGCACGGAATGCGACAGATCGCAGGAACCGGGGCGTTTGAACAGGCACACCGCATCCGCGTGGCTGCAATAGACCTGCGCATAGCCAAGCCGCGGATAGACGTCACGCGCGCCGGCAAACCGGTTCGCGAGGATAAAATTGAACGCGCTTTGGTCTCGCGCCGCGGTTTCGGGGGTCATCTGGAACAAGCCGATCTCTTTGCGCAAAAAGACATAGGCATAGCTGCTCCATTTCCGGCGCTCGACCCCGACGCCGCAGGCCCCCGGATCGGCGTTGATCGCCCGGAACGCGCTCAGCACATCCGCATCGCGTTGAAACAGCGACCGCATGTCAGGGCGGAGCCCGACCTGCAAGGACAGCCCGAACCAAACCGCGCCAGCCAGGCCGACCATCACGGGTGCGCGCCTGGCTCCACCAGGGAGCAAACGGTTGATCCATGCCGGGATCGCGCCAGGTGGCAGCCCCAGCAGGCGCGCCGTGCCAATACCCGCGACCGTCAGCAGCAGCGGTATGGCCGGATAGATAAACCGGGATTCCTTATGCGCAACGGCCGAGAAGGTGGCAACGATCACACCGGCGACGACCAGCGGCAGCCTCTGCTGCCTTCCCCCCACGATCATTGTAATGACCAGAATGGGTGCCGCCAAAGCCCATTGCATGGCTTCAAAACGGAAGAAATACCAGAGCGGCTCGGTGCCGAACGCCGCCGCGATGCCGGACAGATTGGACACGATATAGGCGTAGGCGGAATAGAAGGGCGCCCCCCAGGTGATCCAGTCGCTCAGGCCCAGCAAAGCCAGCGGCAGGCTGAAACCCAGCGACACCGGCAGCAGCCGCTGGCGGAACCGCAGCCCGCAGACACCAAAAATCGCCGTCGCGATGGCGAAGCCAAGCTGCAGCCGGACGATAAACGCGAACCCAAAGACGATCCCGGCAAGCAGCCACCGGGCGCGCCGTTCGGGCAGGGGCGCGGCAGCCAATGCCATCGCCCCGATCAGCAGGATCGCGGCCCAGTTGTCGGGCAGGAAATGCGGGGCAAAATAGATCGTCTCCGCCCAGATCGCGTTGAGCCCCGCCGCCCATAACCCGGCCGATGGGCTGGTTTGCCGGCCAATATGGTAGCTGGACACCACGATGGAGGCGGAGAGGACCACCATGACGGCGTGTAATGCATTGAGGTAAAACGCTGGCTGCCCGGATAATGCGCTGAACAGACCCATCACCGGTGCGATCAGAGCGGGAACGATCCAGCTTCTGGCACCGATCTGGTATTCCCAGGGAACCATTGCGCGACCGAACACGATCCGCCCCGCCTGTTCCAGGTACTGCAGGCTCTCGTCGGCATCGGCGACATTGGGCAAGGCGAACCAGATCGCCGCCCTGATCCCGATCGCGAGGCCGACAAGGAGCCCCAGGATCCGCATCGGTGACAGGCCGCCGCGGACCGCGCGGTCGGGGGGCGGCCGGGGGGGGGAGCGTCATGCGGGCGTTCAGGGTTGCCCCAGACCCTCCCGCACCACCGGGTTGGTCAGGGTGCCGATCCCTGTGATTTCAATTTCGCAGATGTCGCCGTGTTTCATGTTGGCGGTCGCACCCTCGGTGCCCATCCACAGGACATCACCGGGATAGAGTGTCAGGCAGGTCGTCATGTTCACCAGGAAGTCGATCACGCCGTGGATCATCTTATTGGTCTCAAAGGTGATCTTCTCCTCCCTGTTCAGACGCACGGTGGTTTTCAGATCCTCCAGTTTCACATCCGTCTCGATCCACGGGCCCATCGGTTTGAAGGTGTCGGTATTCTTCGCCCGCCACAGCGTGCGGTCGCTTTTCTGCCAGGTCCGCTCACTCACGTCGTTGCCGATGGTATAGCCGAGCACCGCCGACAGCGCGTTTTCCCGGGTCAGGTGTTTGCACCTGCGGCCGATGACGACCACGAGTTCGGCTTCGTATTGCACGAGGTCGGTGGCATCCGCCGGGATCATGATGGTCTCACCCTGCGCGATCAGCGCGTTGACGGTGCGATAACCGGCATCGGCGTTCGGGGGCAGGTCCGGCTTGCGGCCCAGCTTCTCCGCCACTTCCATGACGTGTTCGGCATAGTTCATGCCGGCCGCATAGAACGTCGGCGGTACGACCGGCACCAGCAGTTTCACATCCGCCAGCCGGAGCCGCTCGGGCGTGCGTTCCCAGGCTTCGAAGGGGGAACCACGGACGGGGATGACGGTGTCGCCCTCGATCACGCAATAGGATGGTTGGCCGTTCGATTCAAAGCGTGCCCAGCGCATGTGACATTCCCTCTGGCCTGTGTTTTCGCGCCCGTGCCCGGCTGCGTGAGCGCCAGTCTATATCAGCGCTCCGCGGTTGGCACGGGGGCGGGCGCCCGGGCGGTTATTTTCGGATGATCAGTGTCACGCGGCGGTTGAGTTGGCGGCCCTCGGGGTCGTCGGAGCCATCGGGTTTGCGGTTGGGCGCGGCCGGGTTGCGGGCGCCGAAGCCGGCCGTGCTGAAGGATGCCGGGGCCAATCCCTCTCGCATCACCATCCAGTCCTTGACCGCCGCGGCCCGGCGTTCCGAGAGTTTCTGGTTGTAGGCATCGTTGCCCAAAGCGTCCGTGAAGCCTTGGATCATGACCGGACCGCGGGCTTTGCTGCGTATCAGGTCCGCCACCTCGTGCAGGGCCGTCTGGGCCGTGGGACGGAGATCGGCCTTATCGAAGTCAAACAGCACGTCGGCTGGCAAGGTGACCTCAAGGGTGGTGCTGGTCTCCGTCTGGGTCGGGCTGCTGGTAAACCCGGATTTCCCGGATGAGTGCAGATTTCCTTTTACAGGAGCGCCGAATCTGGCATAAATATCAGCGTGTTGTCGTCAACGAGGGCGCGCGTCGATGGAACACCCAGCGGGTGAATCGGATGATGGGTCTCTTCGGGTCGATTTCGACCGGAGACTGAAGCTGGAATTCCACGGCAGCCGGATCACCTCCGACGCCGGCTTGCTGGCCTACCGGGAACTGGACGACGCGCTCGGCCTCTCCGATCTGGCCGGCGCGGCGTTGTCGGAGTGCCGGCGCGGCAAGAACACTCGGCACATGCTGACTGGCCTGCTGCGCCAATCGGTGTTCGGCCGCCTCGCCGGCTATGAGGATGTGAACGATGCCGAACGTCTTGCCCATGATCCGGCGATGCGTGCCGTGGTCGATCGCACCGGGCTAGATCGGCAAGCTGCATCGACCAGCCAGATGGGCCGCTTCGAAACAGAGTGGCTGACCAGCGAGGCCAACCTCGCCGCCCTGGCCGATCTGTCCGGCGCCTGGATCGACCGGGTGCACGCGCGGCGGCCACAGACCACAATCGTGCTCGACATGGACAGCAGCGTCAGCGAGACGCACGGCGCTCAGGAAGGCAGCGCCTATAATGGGCACTTTGGTTGCACCTGCTTCCATCCGCTGTTCGTGTTCAACCAGTTCGGCGATCTGGAACGGTGCAGCCTGCGGCCGGGCAACGTCCACAGCGCCGCCGACTGGCGCGGCGTGCTGGAACCCGTGGTGGCGCGTTACCGGAACGGGATGAAGCGCCGGTATTTCCGGGGAGATGCCGGCTACGCCAATCCTGGTATCTATGAGTTCCTGGAAGCCGAGGGCTACAAATATACGATCCGGCTGCCCGCCAATGCCGTCCTTCAGGAGCGGATCGGGTGGCTGCTGAAGCGCCCGGTGGGACGCCCGCCGCGTGATGTCCGCCGTTATTACGCCAGCTTCAGCTACCAGGCGGCATCATGGAGCAAATCCCGCCGGGTGGTGGCGAAGGTCGAGTGGCACGCCGGCGAATTGTATCCGCGCGTCGGCTTCATTGTGACCAACATGACCCGTCCGCCGGAACGGGTGACGCTGTTCTACAATCAGCGGGGCACGGCGGAGCAGCACATCAAGGAGGGCAAGAACGCGATCATGTGGACCCGCCTGTCCTGCCACCGCTTCGCCGCGAACGCGGTGCGGCTGCAACTGCATGCCCTGGCCTACAATCTCGCCAACTTCCTGCGCACCCTGACCTTGCCCGAGGCAGTCAGCCATTGGTCGATGACCACCTTGCGGGACCGACTGGTCAAGATCGGCGCCAAGATCGTCAGGCACGGGCGATCGATCACGTTTCAGATGGCCGAAGTCATGGTCTCGCGCGGATTGTTCCAGCATATCCTCGACGCCATTGCGGCGCTGCGTCCGCTGCCGCCCGCACGATGC
>CAIXEA010000034.1 GCA_903918315.1 uncultured Acetobacteraceae bacterium
CAAAAATTCATGAACGAATTCAGATCGATCCCTTGGCGCTCGCATCTCGGCCTCGAAGCTGGCTGATTCGAAAATCAGCCCCGCCTTGGCACCTCAATTCAGGCAAATATGAGTCCCACCAAATGCGGGGATTCCTGAGATCCCAGACGGCAGCTCGGCCAATCTCGTTGGGGTTCCCGTGCCCCTCGACAACCAGTACGTCGCCTGGGACCAGACTTGTTCGCCGCGCTTCGCTGGCCGTCACACGGATCATCTTGATTTCGGTCAAATCAAGCCGTCCCCGCATGACGTTTGCCACGCGGAGATATGGCAACTCCACTGGAAGTGCTGCCCTTTTTGCCGATACCTGCACTCCTCCCTGAACGTCAGCATGTCTCCCCAATTCTGCAGTCGGCCACCCCTTGGGGTTGGTGGCGGGGTCGCCGAAAGTGTCGAGGAAGAGGGCGGGGATGATGGCGCGGGCTTTGGCGCGGGCGGCGTCGGCGCGCCGCCTGATCTCCGCCGCCCGGTCCAACAGCCCCACAATCCGCCGTTGCTCGTCGAGCGGCGGGAGCTTGGTCGGCACCCGATATGCGTGCTCTCGATTGAGTCCCGGTACGCCGGTCGCCGAGTTCAAATCTGTAAGTCGCGCCACACGCAACATGTAAAACAAATAGCGAAAGTCCACGGACACGCCCGGTTTTGGCAAAGCATAATAAGTCGTATCGATTGGGAATGCAGGCCCCGGTTCATACTGCACTTCGCCAATGGAACCTTTACGGCCAACGACGATCACAGGACCGCCAACCAGCGCCTCGTCATGCCAACCAGTAATGCCATTCGAGCCATAGACAGGGACGTTTCCGGCACGACGCTGCGCGGCAGGAAGTGAGCGCCCGTACTCAAGGGTAATTACATCTCCCAGGCAGACGAAACCGCTCAAGCCACCGGCTCCCCGAGTTCAGCCGCCAGCGCCTCGATATCGCCGAGGATCGCCGCCGTTTCGTCGCGCAATTCCGCCAACAGTTCGCGGGGATCGCGATGCTCGGCCGCCTCGCGGCTTTCAGGCCGATAGCGGGAGGCGGAGAGATTGAAATTCTCGCGCTCGATGATGGCCGCGTCCGCGAACCACCAGTTTTCCGTCCAGGGCTTTTCCGCGTCGCGGTTTTGCCAGTCCGCCAGCATCTCGTCCCGGCTGTTGAAGGCGGCGATCAGGCCCGGCAGATCGTCGGCCTCGATCGGCTGCTCGTGGTTGGCGTCCAGCTTGAAGCCGTCATTGCTGGCGTGCAGGAACATCACCCGCTCCGTCCGCCCGCCCTTGGCGAACACCAGCACTGAGGTCTTCACCCCCGAATAGGGCTGGAACACGCCGCCGGGCAGCGACAGCACCGCCTCCACCCGGTTGTTCTGCATCAGGATGCGGCGCAGCTCCTTATGCGCGCCGGTGGAGCCGAACAGCACCCCCTCCGGCACGACCACGCCGCAGCGCCCGCCGGGCCGCAGATTGTCGATCATGTATTTGGCGAACAGCAGTTCCGTCGCCGTGGACGTGCCGATGCGCACGTCATCGACGATGCGGTCGCGGTCGAGGCGCCCGGAAAAGGGCGGATTGGCCAGCACCACGTCATAGCCATCCAGCGGCAAGCCCTTTTCCGCCTTGGCCTGACGGTCGAAGCTGGTGGTCAGCACGTTGCGCTTGAGGATGCGCACATCGGGCAGGCCGCGCAGGGCCAGGTTCATCGAGGCGAGGCTGACCATCTTCGGATCGACATCGTTGCCGTAAAAGGTCGCGGTTTGCAGCTTGCGCCACTGGGCGGCGTTCAGCCGGTCGCCATAGCCACGCTCGAACGTTTTGCCCTCCAGTTCGGCCACGTCCCGGCCATTGGCCGAGGAGTTGGCGAGGCGGATATGCTCATAGGCCGCCACCAGGAACCCGGCGGTGCCGGCGGCGGGGTCATAGACCGTCTCGCCGATTTTCGGGTCCACCAGATCGACGATGGCGCGGATGATGTGGCGCGGGGTCCGAAACTGGCCGAGTTCGCCCGCCTGCTTGATCTGGCGCAGCACATGCTCGAACAAATCGCCCTTGGTGTCGGGGTCCGCCTGTTCCAGGCGCAGCTCGTTCACCAGGGTCACGATCTGCGTCAGCACCGTCGGCTCGTCGATGGACAGCCGCGCCTGCGCCATGAAACTCATGCCGAACGCGTCGCCGATGGTGGCGAAGAACGGAAACACTTCATCGCGCACGAAGGTGACGAGCTGTTCGCCGGACATGGCGTTGGCCCAGGACGACCAGCGCATCCGTTCGCGCGGCACCGTTTCCACGCCTTTCGTCGGCGCGTTCAACGGATTGCGCAGCGTCCATTCACCCGCGAAGAGGGAGGTGTAGTCGCGGCTGGTGGCCTTGGCCTGACGCAGGTTGGCGCTATCGATCCCCTCGATCATGTAGAAGAAGAAAAGAAAGCTGAGCTGTTCGGCATTGGACAGTGGATCGGGATAGCCGCCGCCATAGAGATAGTCGCGGATCTGATCGACCTTGCGGCGCATGTCGGGGGTAAAGGGCATGGGTGGCCTTAATTCACGGGTTTGTCGGGCCGGATCCCATCGCCGCCGGGCGCGGCTTGCGACGCCCCTGGGGATGCGATGCCGAACACGGCTTCGTTCATGCTGCTCAAGATGCGTTCGAGTTCCGCCTCGCCCCCGAAAACGGAGCGGGCGCGCTCGAAGCCGCCGTTCATCGACAGCGGCG
>CAIXEA010000035.1 GCA_903918315.1 uncultured Acetobacteraceae bacterium
CACAACCAGCGCCCAGTCGTCGTCCGTCATCCGTGTCAGCATGGTCGGCTCCCTGAAACCGACCTCCTATGAGTCAGACAACAGAGCGCGCCGGAATCCCCAAAAATGGCATATCAGGGATTCCGTCCACACGGCCTAGCTTGCTCGTTTCCTTCTTGGTTAGCTCGATCTGCAACTGCCGGATACGGTCGGCGATGTCCTCGTCGAGGACGTGTGTACTCCGCCGGTCCTGCGCGATCCGTTCCCAAAGCGTGTCCTGTCCGGCGCGCAGAATATCCGATGCGAGGCGAATGCCACGTCGAAACATCAGTGAATGCACGACGGAGAGCTGGACCTCGACGTCGGCATCCGCCTTCGCCAGTTTGGTCGCCAGCTCCATCCCGTCCATTCCACTATTGTGGGCAATCTCCCCGAGCACATCGCTGCGGACATCGGGCGGCAAGGCCGCCAGCCGCCGCTCGCGGTCCGCGCCCAGTACGGACGGCCGGAAGCGGGGCGCATGACGCAGCACCCGCAGATCGGATTGGTTATCCTTGGTCTCGATGAAGGGCCACACCAGCTCCGCGAACTCTGGCCGTCCCGACATGATGGCGAAACGGATGGTGCGGTCGATCTTGCCGGCCTGGTGCCAGCGTCCTGCAAAGGACATCACGTCGGTCTCGACGCGACGCCAGATTTCTTCGCTCGACCGGTAGATCATTTCGGCGGAAAGCATAGGGTCGATGCCGATGGTAGTCATAATGGCCTGCGCCATCGCATCGCGTACCTGGTCACCGGCTCGGGACAGCCGCTCGCAGGCGAATAGGATCGGCTCTTCCCAAGTGGCGGCATTCAACATACCGACTAGCTGAGCGTGCGCATCAGTATCACCCATACTGGCGGCCAGCATCGCTCTCTCCACCTCGAAGGAGGCGTGCCATTCCTGAAGCTGCTGGTGCTGGAACCCGACCGAACCGTCCGGCCCACGAACGAGGATGTCGTGGTTGACCAGCGTGTCGAGCACAACCATCGGGGACGGCACGGTGATGGAGAACTGACCCGCGTCGCTGAGTTTTCTTTCGATGGTGCTGACGATGGTTTTCGCGTTAGCATCGGACAGATAGGTGTTGCCGCTCGACGTAGCGGCGACGGCCAACTGGATCAGGATGGGCCGGTGGTTATCCTCCAGCACATCCCGCAGTGCGTCGACGTGTGGACGTTTGCGCTCCTGCCCCTCGATGAAGAGCTTCAGTACTTCCTCTTTGGTCGTGGGAAGGACGCCGCCGGGCGCATTCGTCACCAAGGCATTCAGGTACAGGGGAATTGCGACAAGGTCGCGCAAGCCCGCGGTCCGCCACGCACTATCGACGACCTTGATGCCGTCCTCACCCGCGATGCTCCGTGCGATCTCCATCTGCTGGTCATCAGAGAGCGCCTGCACGTCGATCATCATGCCGGTGATGGGAAGTTCGGTGGCCTGTCGGCGCGTGCTGATGACGATGCGCAGCAACGGATAGTTCAGCTTCAGGTCATCGATTTCCGCTGCCGCCCGGTCGCGCGCCACTTTGTCGAGCTCGTTCCAGCCATCGAGGATCAGCGTCAGCCTGTTCTCCTCGGCGCGGTTCAGGATGTCCCTCGCCGTGACGCCATCGAACGCGGGATTGCTCGCCACCGCCTCGATGAGGCCGTGGACGCCCTTCGCCCAGTTACCGAGCCGCACGAAGGCTACCGCCTCCCGAGGGTCCGCCAGGATGCTCTCGGCGGCCTGTATCAGCGTGGTCGACTTGCCGGTGCCCGGCGCCGAAACGATGGCGACCTGGCTCACCGTGCGGATGGTGCTGCCAAGGTCGGTGATATGGTATTCGCCCTTATTGTCCTCCGCCTTCAGACCCAGGGTCACGGCATGCTTGGGCCAGGCATCAAGATTCTTGAATTTGGCGACATCGGCGACCGACGCGGCATGGATGCGTGTCGGCAAGGCGGGATCCGCCGCCGGCTGCGCGAGGGGGATGACGTTCCCGTCCATGTCCTCGAGCATGGGCGCGGCCTCGGCCGGGATGACAATCTTGCGGGTCTGTAGCTCCCGCGCGGTGGCCTCCTCGGATTTTCGGCGCCAAGTATGCAGCATGTCGACGGTGTATTCCGTGTCGGAATCGATCAGTTTGCCGCATTGCTGGCACATCCAGATGCCGTTGTCGGCATGCAAGCGCTGCGCGGGAGTCATGGTGGCGTCATAACGGGGGCCGCCCGACGCCGCGGCACAGATATGGGACGCCACGCCGAGCACGACCGTCCCGCCCGAACTGCTCGAGCCTATCGTTAGGGTGCGGCACTGCGGGTTCGAGCAACGATAGGCCACTCGCTGGGCGAGCAGCCGTTTCGTCGGCGCGCTGAAATTGTCCCGCTGCAATGGCATTTGGTGGCTTCGGTGGGTGAAGGGATGTTAAACCATCGATACCCCAGAAGGTCAGCGACGGCCAGTGTTTCCGCCGGCACATTGACCTCCGCGCGCCCAAGTACGCGCCGTCCAGAGGCGACTCAAACCACGCGATATAAACCCCTGATGGGGCGATACCGGTTGTGCGCTTGATGTCCGGTTTTCGTATCCAGCGTACGAAACTGGGCCGTCACAAAACCCCCTATGCGTTACTCAATTTGCCGAAAACCTGCCCATCCGGGGTCGCTGGAAAGTGGATGAATCGAACCTTCGGTTCCGTAGCCCCGGTCCTCCAGCTCTTCCCGATCCCAACCTCACCCCTTAACAAACCCACACTCCGACTCCGCCAACGGCCGGAACCCACCTTCAGCCGGGATCACCCGCACCTTCTCCAGCAAATCCCACTCCCCCTTGGACTCCACCGGAGTCTTCGCGCGGAACAAATACCGATCAAACACCATCTTCCCATCAACCCGTATCTTGCCCTTCTTGGCAAAAACGTCATTCACCTCAGCCGCGTGCATCGCCTTCATCACCGTCTGCGACTCATCGGACCCGGCTTTCCCCACAGCCCGCAAATAATGCAGCACGGCCGAGTAAGTCGCCACATGCGCATCATTCGGGATCGTCCCCGCCAGGTCCTTGAACCGTTTCGACCAGGCGCGAGTCTCCTCACTCTGATCCCAATACCAGGAATTGGTGAACTGCAACCCGCCCGCCACCGCCGGGCCCAGGCTGTGCACGTCGCTCAGGAACATCAGCGGCGTGACGAAGATCTGCTTGGCCGGTAGCCCGAACTCGATCGCCTGCTTATAGGCGTTGGTGGCATCGGTGCCGGCGTTGCACATCACCACGACCTCCGCGCCCGAGGCCTGGGCCGCGACCAGATACGACGCGAAATCGGAGCTCGCCAGCGGATGGCGCACCGTGCCCGCGATCTTGCCCCCGCCGGCCTTCACCGCCGCCAGCGCGTCGCCCGCCAGAATGTCGCCGAACGTGTAATCCGCGATCATGAAGAAGAACGAGGTCTTGCCCTGCGCCAGCATCGCCCGGATCAGCGGCGCGGTCGCGGCATAGGTATCGTGCGCCCAATGTACCGACAGCGGGGAGCACGCCTTGCCCGTCAGCACCGAAGTGCCGATGGACGTATACAGCGCGATCTTGTTCATCGGCGCCAGCAAAGGCTGCACCCCCAGCGCCACCGAGGTATTGGCGAAATCGACGGCGACCGCGACATTGCCCGGTCCAAACCACTCCTTCACGATCGCCAGCCCGACATCTGCCTTATTCAAATGATCGGCTGACAGCAGCTCGATCGGCCGGTTCAGGACCGTGCCGCCGAAATCGGCGATCGCCATGCGGGCCGCGGTCACCCCGCCCGGGCCGCTGACCGCCGAATAGGGGCCGTTCATGTCGTTGATGACGCCGATCCGCAGCGGGTTCGCGGCGCGGGCCCGGCGTGGGAGGGCGGTTGCGGTGGCCAGGGCGGCGGCACCGGCCACGAGCTGGCGGCGGGTAGGTATGAGCGCTTCGGTCATGGTCGGTCTGTTCCCTCAATGGCGGCTGCATGCGCCTTGCGGGCATAGTGCATGAGGGGTGGGGGGATTCAAGGCGGCGACAGGCAGGTCATTCAATATCCGTCATGGCCCGGCTTGTCCCTACCGTGTTCACACATCGTGGAAACGAAAATTCGTAAACCAAACAAAGGGACTTCCAACACGTCATGGCCCGGCTTGTCCGGGCCACCTATCGCGGCACTATGCGGGCGGCGGTAGCCCGGACAAGCCGGGCCATGACGGATGGGAGCGCGTTGATGCTGGAAGTCTGTCCGTGGCCCAACCCCGTCAGTAGGCGCCGGTCGCGTCGTTCCCATGACGGGCTGCTATCAATCCCGCAGCCCCAGCTCCACCGCTTTGATCTGCATGGCCAGATGCCGCGAATACATGCGGCACTGGGAGAATGAGCCACCGGTGAACCACAGCCCCGGCTGCGGCGTCGCCATCCACATATTCGCCAGTTCCTGGCTGTCATCGAAGCCCCAGACCTGGCCGACCCGGGCGCCGATCTCCGGCCCGAACAGGGTGCCGACGAGGTGATCCGGCCCCTTATAGCCCGTGGCCAGCACCGCGAGTTCGCCCGGCAGGGTCCGGCCGTCCTTCATTTCGACGCCATCGGCGGTGAAATGGGCGATGTCGTGGTATTGGATCAAGCCGATCTGGCCCTGGATCAGCAGTTCGGAGCAGCCGACATTGAAATAATAGCCGCCGCCGCGGGTGCGATATTTCAGCGGCCAGCCGGTGCCGTCCTCGCCGAATTCCAGGCGGAAGCCGATCTTTTCCAGGCCTTCGAGCAAGGGCGCGTCCAAAGCGCGGGCCTTGGCGGTCAGGATCTTGTGCGCCTGCTTCATCACCGGCGTGGGGAAGGAGGTGTTGATGAGGTCGCGATCCGCCCGCGTCGGGCCGTCGCCGTAATAGATGCCGTCGTAGAGCTGGGCGCTGGGCTCGACATTGACCACCAGCGTGGGGCTGCGCTGGACGATGGTGACATGCGCGCCGTTGCCGTGCAGCTCCTGCGCGATGTCATGCGCGCTGGTGCCGGTGCCGAACACGAAGACGTTGCGGCCCTTCCACTGCGCCGGTTCGGCGAAGCGGCTGGAATGCACCACCGTGCCGGCGAAACGGTCCAAAGTGGGGATCGTGGGCAGGTTGGGCGTGCCGCTGACCGAGGTCGCCATGATGATGTGGCGCGGGTGCATCACCCGCTCGGAGCCATCGGCCAGTTTCAGGCGGGCGTTCCAGCAGCCGGCGGCGGCGTCGTAGTCCGCGCCCTCGAAGCTGGTCTGGGTCCAGAAGTCGATCTCCATCGCCTCGACATAGAATTCCAGCCAGTTGGCGATCTTGTCCTTGGGGATGTAGTTGGGCCAGGTGCTCGGGAACGGCAGATACGGCAGGTGGTTGCTGAAGACCTGATTGTGCAGCTTCAGCCCGTGATAGCGCCGCCTCCAGTTGTCGCCGATACGCGCCATGCGGTCGATCACCAGCGATTCCACGCCAAGCGCGCGGAGCGAGGCGGCCGCCGTCAATCCCGCATGCCCGCCGCCGACGATCAGCACCCCTGGATCGCGATCCGCGTAGCGCACCGCGTCCTGGCGCTTATCCAACCAGTTCGGCCCACCGAAATCACGCTCGAACGCCCCTTCCTCCCGGGCGAGGCGCTCGGTTTCCTCATCATGGCCGGCGATGTGGTCCAGCGACGTCATCAGCGTCCAGGCGGCGGCCTGGCCGTCCGTGACCTTCAGCCGCAGCACGCCGGCGCCGACGCCGATATTGGTGTCGAACCGCAGGATGGCTTCGACGGTTTCCTCCCCCGCGCGTTCGACGAAACGCGGCGGGAAGCGGTCGGGATCGATGGCGAAATTGCGCGCACCGGCCTTGGCGATGGCCGGCGGCAGCGCGGCGGTGACAGCGCCCCGCCCGCTGGTGGTGGCGATCCGCCAGGTCAAAGCGACGATGTCGCGCCAATGCCCGTCATCGAGGAACAATCCACCCAGCGCCGCCGGATCGCCCGCGGCGCAGGCGGTATTGAAATCCGCCACCCAGGTCTCAACGATTTGGCTGGCGGAGGGTTTGGTGGTCTGCAACATGGTCGTGGCTGCCTCGGACGGGATTTCAGGATCCCTTTGCTTTGGCGGAGAGCCGGGCGGACGTCAACGCCGGCGCAGCACAGCCTTGCATCGTTCCGAGCAGGTTTTGACGGACTCCCAGTCGCGCGCCCATTTCTTGCGCCAGGCGAAGGGGCGGGCGCAGGCGGCGCAGATCTTTTCCGGCAGATGCGGCTTGGTGTGGCGTTTGCCGATCATAGGCGGGCCAGAAAGCGCGCGGCGCTGTCGCTGATCCGCTCCTGCTCGGGCGGGGCGAAGTGATCATAGGTGCGGATCATCTGTGCCATCCTCGGGTTGGCGCCGATAAGGGCGCGGTTGCGGGCGATGAAATCCCAATAGAGCGCGTTGAACGGGCATGCGTCCGGCCCGGTCCGCTGTTTCACATCGAAGCGGCAGGCACCGCAATAATTCGACATCCGGTTGATATAGGCGCCGCTGGCGGCATAGGGCTTGGAGCCGAGCAGACCGCCATCGGCGAACTGGCTCATGCCCACCGTGTTGGGCAGTTCCACCCATTCGTAAGCGTCAGCATAGACGCTCAGATACCATTCATGCAGCGCATAAGGATCAATCCCGGCGAGCAGGGCGAAATTGCCGGTGACCATCAGGCGTTGGATGTGATGGGCATAGGCCAGTTCCTTGGTCTGGGTGACGGCCGCCTTGACGCAGGCCATCGCGGTCTCGCCGGTCCAGTAGAAATCCGGCAGCGGGCGGGTGTGGCCCAGGGCGTTGCTCCGCTCATAGCCTGGCATTTTCAGCCAGTAGATGCCGCGCACATATTCCCGCCAGCCGATGATCTGGCGGATGAAGCCCTCGGCGGCGTTCAGCGGCGCCTGGCCGGCGCGATAGGCTGCCTCCACCGCGCGGCAGACCCGCAAGGGATCGAGCAGGCCGCAATTGAGGTATTGCGCGATGACCGCGTGATAGAGGAACGGCTCCCTGGTCAGCATGGCGTCCTGGTAGTCGCCGAACCAGGGCAAGGCGCGCGTGATGAATGCAGCCAGCGCGGCTTCGGCATCGGCGCGGGTGACGGCGAACCAGAAGGGGGCGAGGTCGCCGAAGTGATGGCCGAACCGCGCCTCCACCAGCGTCAGCACCGCCTGCGTGATGGCATCGGGGGCGATGGCTTTGGGCCGGGGCATGAACAGGTCCAGGGCCGGGGCTTTGCGATTCTCACTGTCGTAGTTCCATTTGCCACCCGCGGGCTGATCGCCATCCATCAGCAGTCCGGTCTTGCGGCGCATATCGCGGTAGAAATACTCCATCCGCAATTGCTTGCGCCCGGCCGCCCAGTCCCTGAAATCGCCCGGGGCGCACAGGAACCGGTCATCGGTGCGGATCTCGACCGGGATTGAAAACCGCGTTTCCCAGCCGGCGATGTCCCGCGCGACGCGCCATTCCCCGGCCTCGGTGACGATGATCCGCTCGGGTTTGTAGCGGGCAACGGCCTGGGCGATCAGGCCGGTGAAGCTGCCCGGCGCGTCCGGCTGATCGAGCGTCGTATAGTCCACCCTCAGTTCGGCCGCGCGCAGCTCTTCGGCGAAGTGGCACATCGCGGAGAACAGGAAGGCGATCTTCTTCTTGTGGTGACGGACATAGGTCGCCTCATCCCGCAGCTCCCCCATCAGCACGCGGTCGCGGGCCGGGTCCGCGCCGATGAGCGCCGTCAGGTCCGGCGTGAGTTGGTCGCCCAGAATCAGGATCAGGTTGCGTATGGCGGGCATCAGAGGTCCAACGACATCTGCGGTTCGGCGCCGGGCGAACAGCCGCAGGCGGGCGATGGCGGGACCATGAGATGGGGCATCGACGGGGTGTGTGGCCTGGGAGACGTTGGTACTTGCCCGTATGTGGGGACTGTGGTGGTGGGATTCCAATGCCGGCATTCGCGCGGTTGACGGTCCTCGGGTGAAGCCCAGGGATGCCGGGATTTGGCGGACATCGCTCCGATGCGATGGACCTGCCCCCTCAAGGCGGCCAGCCTGGTGTCGGGATTGACGGGCCCATCCAAACCCTCGGGCAACGATGGCAGCCCACCTATACGCGTCCGGGATCGATATTGCTTGATCGCATGGAACCAGATCGTGGAATCGCGATAGTGCGCCGACGATAATTGTTATTTATCGAAATCAATAATTCATACGCCCGATAAAACCAAAAGGCCGATCGACCTTTGACGTCAGCGCATTCACAGCGGGTTATGCTTATCCAATCATTCCCACTCAATAAGCGCTCGTGGAAACTCTGTCAGCGATCTCAAGTGCCTACTCCGGCCAAAAATTTGTGTGTGCTGGTAATGCGTGAAACAGCAGCGCGCAAGTTCGTTAGAACAATATCGTAATTTACGGCAACGCCACGCGAGATTTACACACTGTGCAGGCTGGGCTCCCATCACTCAGATCGTCGTGCTCAAAGCAACTCGACCGCATTCCTCAGCATGTCATCCGATGCATCTATATAAGGCATCACCGACGCCAGAGACCTGTGTCCAGCCAGTTTGGCCAGTACCCGGACCCCCACCCCTTGTGAACTCAGCGTGGTGATGAAGCTGCGCCGGCCCGAATGCGATGACGCTCCGTCAACGCCAGCCTG
>CAIXEA010000036.1 GCA_903918315.1 uncultured Acetobacteraceae bacterium
ACAGGGTATCCTCATCGGTGGCGGGCATGGCGGATTATGTCCGGCGTTCGGTGTGGGTGTAAGCAACCAATCACTGAACGATTCCATATGTTTGCGCCATGTCCGTTCGCGAATCCCTGCCATGCGATGAATAAGATGGGATAGCGGCGGTTACCGTATTATTCTCGCGCTTGCCTCGGATCTCGCCCTGCGGATGGCTTTGGCCAATCCCCATCTTCCCGACCCTCTTCAATCGGAAGCCATCGTCTTGATTGACGAGATCGAATTGCACCTCCACCCGGAATGGCAACAGCGGATTCTTGGCGATCTCCGCCGGACATTTCCAAACGCGCAGTTCATTGTATCCACACACAGCCCAGCAGTTCTGACGACCGTTGCACCGCATCACATCGTGCATGTCATCGCCACAGCAGACGGGGTTACCGCCGAGCAGGAAACTGGGCCCACCTTCGGTGCCAAGGCCGGCGATGTGCTAGCGGCAGTGATGGGAGTCAAGCAGCGGCCGGATAATCCATTTAGCCAGAAGCTTGCCAGTTATCAGACACTCATCGCCGACGACGCTGGCGACACCCCCGAAGCCCGAAATCTACGCAAGGAGCTAGAGCAACTATCCGGTGACGATCCAGCGCTCGCGGCTGCAGACGTCGAAATCACGCATCGGCGGTTGATGCGGGAACTGGCAGGCGGCCAATGAAACGCACTTCGGGCTTGACCTCTGTCCCATCCGGTCTAGCTCGGTTTCTCGCCGAACCAGCGGTCGAGAAGACCTGGGCTGCGCTCGGCAATTTCGAAAACGGCGCCGCCCGGCGCGAACTGGCCGCGGCACTGGCCAAGCAACAGCATGGTTTGTGCGCCTATTGCGAAATCGACTTAGTCCCGCAAGATATTCGTGTCGATCATGTTGTACCGCAGAGTGACCAGTCCGACGGTCCGCGCCTTTCCTGCGATCCGGACAACTTACTGGCAGTCTGCCAAGGCGGCAGCAAACAACCGAATTCCCAATCGGAAGACGACCCCTATCGCAATCCCGCCCGTTTCAAGGCTCCAAGAAAACGTAATCTGAGCTGCGACGCGGCCCGGGGTAACCGACCAGCAACTGATTTTATCGACCCACGGACTGTACCAGCCAGCCCTCCAGTTATGCGGGTGAGACAGACCGGAAACTTGGAACCAGTTCCCGCCTCCTGCGCGCAACACACCGTGGCTCCTGAGACCGTCGCAGCGCATATAGATTGTCTAAGACTGAATGTTGGACGGCTCATGATTGCGCGGGCTGCAATATTCGAAACGTTGATGAACACGGCGTCACGTATACCAGAAAAAATATACTCCAAATATATGTCACAAAGAGCGACAGAGTTACTGCTGCCGAATGCCGAAGGTGAACTTCCGCGTTTCTTCACGACCTATCGCTCATTCTTCGGTCCAGTGGCAGAAACCGTACTCACGAAGCCACCTCACTCATGGATTTGAACCGCCGAGACGGTGATTTCATTGTCCGCCCCATCGCAAAATGGGTGTCCCCCTATGCGCCGCTTCGCCGGCGCCGGATTGGCCCTTTTGCTCTTCGCCGTAAACTATGGAACCAGCATGGTATGACGCCGATCGCGCATACCATCTTCCTGGAACATGTCGAGGACGCGCAGGCATAGGGCTAGAGCATTTTCAGGCTGACTGTCTGTATCCGGCATGAGCGATGAAATTGCTGCACTCTTGGGGCGCAACCATGTCGGCGATCTTCCCGAGTGCGGCCCACAAGGTTTCGACGGTGCGGTTCGCCATGGCTCGCAGGATG
>CAIXEA010000037.1 GCA_903918315.1 uncultured Acetobacteraceae bacterium
ACAACCAGCGCCCAGTCGTCGTCCGTCATCCGTGTCAGCATGGTCGGCTCCCTGAAACCGACCTCCTATGAGTCAGACAACAGAGCGCGCCGGAATCCCCAAAAATGGCATATCAGGGATTCCGTCCACACGGCCTAATGTCATCGCTTGTCATTGAGCCTCCTACCGAGCTTGATGCTCCCGGCCCGAGGCAGTCCTGACATTCCCCCCTTGCGTCCGCCGCCCCAAAGCAGTCCTCTCCCCCCGCAATGGATGCTGCTTCAACCTCCACGCTCGCCGCCAACGTCATGCACTTCGCGCGTCTGCTGCGCCGCGCGGGTCTGCCGGTTGGCCCGGCGGAGACGATCGCCGCGCAGAATGCGCTGACGCTGATCGACCTCGCCTCCCGGATTGAGGCCAAAACGGCGCTGCGCACCGCCATGATCCACCGCCACGAGCACCAGGAGGTCTTTGATCAGGCCTTCGCTTTGTTCTGGCGCGATCCCTCAGCCGCCGAACAGGCCGCCGCGATGGCGTTGCTGGAGGCGCAGAAGGAAAAGAAGCTCGAACGCCCGCCGCCAGCCTCGCGCCGCCTCGCCGAGGCCTTCGCCCCCAAGACCGAACGCAAGCGCCCACCCGAGGACGAGCCGCCGGTGCAGGACGCGGTGCTGACCGTCTCCGACCAGGAACGCCTGCAAAGCATGGATTTCGAGGCCATGAGCGCCGACGAAATCGCCGCCGCCAAGCGCGAGATCCGGCGCCTGGTGCTGCCCTTGGACCTGCGCGCCACCCGCCGCCTGCGCCCGGACGCGCATGGGCCGATCACGGATTTGCGACGGACGATTCGCACCAGTATGCGGAACGGGGGGGAGATTCTGACAATCGCGCGCCTGCGCCGGCAGACACGGCCGCCGCCTTTGGTGGTGCTGTGCGATATCTCCGGCTCGATGTCGCGCTATGCCCAGGTGCTGCTGCACTTCCTGCACGCCGTCACCAACCAGCGCGACCGCGTGCACAGCTTCCTGTTCGGCACCCGCCTGTCCAATGTCACCCGCCAGCTGCGCGCCCGCGATCCGGAGGTCGCGTTCCAGATGGTCGCCCACGCCGTACCCGACTGGTCCGGCGGCACCCGCATCGGGGAGGCGCTGGCCGGTTTCAACCAGCTCTGGTCCCGCCGCGTTTTGGGGCAGGGCGCGATCGTGCTGCTGATCACCGACGGGCTCGACCGCGACGGCGCGCATGGCTTGGCCGATAACATGGATCGCCTGCATCGGTCCTGCCGCCGCCTCATTTGGCTCAACCCTCTGTTGCGTTGGAGCGGATTCGAGCCAAAATCGCAGGGAATCCGGGCCATGCTGCCGCATGTCGATGAGTTCCGGCCGGTGCATAACCTTGAAAGCCTGCGCGGGCTGATCGATCTCCTGTCTCGCCCCAACACACCAACGAGGACTCAGTCATGAACATGTCGGACTCCGAAGACATTCTGGCCACCGCCGCCGGCTGGCGCGCCGCCGGGGAACTGGTCGCGGTCGCGACGGTCACGGAAACCTGGGGCAGCTCCCCACGCCCCGCCGGCAGCCGGTTGGCTGTGACGAAATCGGGCAAGATCGCCGGCTCCGTCTCCGGCGGCTGTATCGAGGGCGCGGTGGCCGAAGCCGCCATGAAGACCATCGAATCCGGCACGCCGCAGCTGCTGGATTTCGGCGTGACGCATGAGCGCGCCTGGGAAGTCGGCCTCGCCTGCGGCGGCAAGGTCAAAGTGTTCGTGGAGAAGCTGTCGTGACGCCGGAAATCCTCGCCGCCCTTGAAGCCGCCAAGGCCGCCAAGCGCCCGGTGGTGCTGGCGACGCGCCTGCCGGATGGCGCGCAATGCCTGCTGCCCGACCCCGCGCAGCCGGCCGATTTGAACGAAGCCGCCGCCAAAGTGCTGCAATCCGATGAAAGCGGCACGGTCAGGCTCGGCGACACCGACTGGTTCCTGCACGCGCACAACCCGCCGCTGCGGCTGATCGTCGTCGGCGCGGTGCATATCGCGCAGGCTCTGGCCCCCTTCGCCGGGCCTTGCGGCTTCTCGGTCACCATCGTCGATCCGCGGCGGTCGTTTGCCTCCGACGAGCGCTTTCCCGGCGTCACCATCTCCCACGCTTGGCCGGATGAGGCGATGGACGAATTCGTCCCCGACAGCCGCACCGCCGTGGTCACGCTGACCCACGATCCCAAGCTGGATGATCCGGCATTGGACAAGGCGTTGAAATCGGACGCATTCTATATCGGCGCCCTCGGGTCCCGTCGCACCCATGCGGCGCGACTTGGCCGGCTGAAGGCGCTGGGCCATACGGATGAGGCCATGGCCCGTATCCGCGGCCCGGTGGGACTGAATATCGAGGCCGTGACCGCGCCGGAGATCGCGCTGTCGATCATCGCCGAACTGGTTGCCGTCCGGCGGGGTTCCCCGCTCGGAGAAAGAAAGAAGCCCGCATGAAATTCGGACCCGCCCCGCTGGATGAAGCCCTTGGCGCGATCCTGGCGCACAGCCAGCGGGTTGGGGACCGCATGATCCGAAAAGGGTCACTGCTCGACGATGACATGATCGCTGCCTTCCGCGCCGATGGCCGGACCGAGGTTATTTGCGCACAGTTAGAACCTGGCGACGTGCCCGAGGATGTCGCAGCCGACCGGCTGGCCACGCCCATGGTGTCGCCGCTGATCGCCCGTTCCCGCGCAGCCACCGGGCGGGTCAATCTGCTTGCCGAGGTCCCAGGCCTGCTGCGCGTCAACAGCGCCATGATCGATCGGCTCAACACCATCGATGAAGCGCTGACAATCGGCACGCTGCCGGACTATGCGGTGGTGGCGCGTAAGGATCTTGTCGCGACGATCAAGATCGTGCCCTTCTCCGTCCCTGGCAAAGTCCTCTCGGTGGCAGAGGCCTTAGTCCGTCAGAGTACCTCTCCTTTGACGCTGCACCCGTTCCAACATCTTAAAGTCGGGTTAGTGGTGACTGAGCTGCCGGGGTTGAAAGACAGCGTTACCGACAAGACCATCGCCGTGACCGAGCAGCGGATCACAGCCCTGACCGGCACGCTGTTACCCCCCGTGCGCTGTGTGCATGAGGAAGGGGCGGTGGCGCGGGCCCTCGATCGCTTGTTGGCGGATGGCGCTGATCTGCTGTTGGTGATTGGCGCGTCGGCAGTGGTTGATCGGCGCGATGTGGGCCCGGCGGGGATTGTGCGCGCCGGTGGAGAAATCCAGCATTTTGGTATGCCGGTTGATCCGGGCAACCTGATCTGCCTTGGGCGGTTGCACGATAAACCGGCGTTGGTGCTGCCGGGTTGTGCGCGCAGCCCGGTGTTGAACGGGATCGATTTCGTGCTCAGCCGGTTGTTCGCCGGGCTGAAGGTGAATCCGACGGACATCATGCGCATGGGTGTGGGTGGATTGTTGAAGGAAACCGATACTAGGCCTTTGCCGCGGGAGAAGGCGCCGGCGACCGTGCGCTCCGGCGCTGAACCGCGGAGCGCGCCGATCATCGCGGCGGTGGTGATGGCGGCAGGCCGGTCGCGGCGGATGGCGCCGCATAATAAGCTGCTGGTGACCGACAAGGCCGGCAAGCCGATGATTGCGCGGGTGGTGGATAACGTCTTGTCGTCCAATGCGCGCCCGATCATGGTCGTGACCGGTCATCAGGCGGAGCAGGTGGAGCATGCGCTGGGTGGCCGCCCGGTGCGTGTCGTGCACGCGGCTGACTATGCGGAGGGCCTGTCCGCCAGCCTGAAAGCCGGCATCGCCGCCGTGCCGCCCGACTGCGCGGCCGCCATTGTGTGTCTGGGTGACATGCCGCTGGTGACCGGTCGGATGATCGACCGCTTGATAGCGATGTATAACCCTGAGGCTGGCCGCTCTATCGTGCTGCCGACCTTCCGTGGCAAGCAGGGCAATCCGATGCTCTGGGATCGGCGATTTTTCCAGGAAATCCTTCAGATTACGGGGGATTCAGGTGCGCGTTTCCTGATCGGTAAGCACGCGGATGCGGTGGTAGAGGTCGAGATGGCCGATGATGCTGTGTTGCGGGATTTCGACACCACTGAAAGCCTGGGCACCTTACCGCCGCGTATGCGGCCGGAGGGAATGCCCTGACGGTTGGAGGCTTGCTTTGCTTCACAGCCGCGTGAGGCACACGTTTTTAGTGTAATCGTCATACAATTACAACCAGTGCGGCTAGCCCATCTTATTCATCGCATGGCAGGGATTCGCGAACGGACATGGCGTAAACATATGGAATCGTTCAGTGATTGGTTGCTTACACCCACACCGAACGCCGGACATAATCCGCCATGCCCGCCACCGATGAGGATACCCTGT
>CAIXEA010000038.1 GCA_903918315.1 uncultured Acetobacteraceae bacterium
ATCGGTGGCGGGCATGGCGGATTATGTCCGGCGTTCGGTGTGGGTGTAAGCAACCAATCACTGAACGATTCCATATGTTTGCGCCATGTCCGTTCGCGAATCCCTGCCATGCGATGAATAAGATGGGTTAGGTTAGTTACAGGAGGGAGCGGCCCGCGCTGCGGCCACAAGGGAATAGCCTCCGCCCTCACACCTTCCCCTAACAAGGCTTCAGCGTCGTCGCCGACATAAGGTCAACCCGCAACCGGCGATTGGCGCAACCTCTCCTCCGGGGTCAGGAACGCCGGGAACGTAATCCGCCATTCGAACTTTACCAACGTATCAAGGTCGCTGGCAGGAATCGCATCGTCCTTAACCCGGGAGCCAAGCAAAGGCAGCGATCAGATTGGCCCTTCCGTCCGCAAAGCGGGAAGCGCGGCGCGCAGTGCGGAAAGGATGCCGCCCTGGCGATTTGTACTCTATGGCATGCCGCCGCCTCCACGCCTTACCCCCCCGCATCCTCCTTGATCATCACCGCCGCCTTCTCCCCGATCATGATCGTGGGCGCGTTCGTGTTTCCCGTCGTCAGCGTCGGCATGATCGACGCATCCGCCACCCGCAGCCCGGCGATGCCATGCACCCGCAGGCGGGAATCCACCACAGCGGCCGGTCCCTCGCCCATGCGGCAGGTGCCGACGGGGTGGTAGATGGTGTTGCCGAAGTCCTTGAAATACCGGGTCAGGTCTGCATCGGACCGCACGTCCGGGCCGGGCACCGTTTCCACCACGCTGTGGGCGGCGATGGCGGGGGCGGCGAAAATCTGGCGCGTCAGGCGCACGCCGGCGAGCAGGACCTGAATATCGGCGGGCGCCGACAGATAATTCGGCGTGATCTCCGCCTTTTCGAACGGATCAGCCGACCGTGCCATGATCGTGCCGCGGCTATCCGGGCGGACGGGGCAGACGGCGACGGTCATGCCGTCGTCCTGCTCCAGCGCCAGGAATTTGGCGGGGTCGTAGCTCGCGGGGGTGAACAGCAGTTGCAGATCGGGGCTCGCCAGTTCGGGGCGGGATTTGGTGAACACCTGCGCTGTCGTGATCCCGAATGTCAGCGCCCCATTCCCGGCCAGGAAGAAGCGCGCCACCTCGCGGGCCAGGCGCACCCCGCGTGACAGCTTGTTGATGGAGATCGACCCCTTCACCCGGTGCGACACGCGCGCCACGTAATGGTCCTGCAGATTGCCGCCGACACCGCGCAGATCGTGCACGACCGGCACGCCGATGGATTGGAGGTGTTCGGCGGGGCCGATCCCGGAGAGTTGCAGGAGATGGGGGGAGTTGATGGCGCCGCCGGACAGAATGACCTCCCGCCCGGCGCGCAGTGCGACGTCCCGGCCGCGCTGGCGGTAGGCGACGCCGACGCAGCGCTTGCCCTCGAACAGCAGTTTCGTGGCGACGGCCTCGGTTTCGACCCGCAGGTTGGGTCTGCTTTGCGCTTCTTTCAGGAAGGTCTGGGCGGTGGAACCGCGCCATTGGCCTTTGCGGGTCATCTGGGAATAGCCGACGCCCTCTGCCTGCCGCCCGTTCAGGTCCTTGCTGAAGGGGAAGCCGGCCTGCTGCGCGCCTTCGATGAAGCGGTGGGTCAGCGGCAGGATGGTGCGGTAATCCTCGACCTTCAGCGGTCCGCCGGTGCCGCGGTATTCGGGGTCGTCGCCTTGCTTATAGGTCTCGGACTTGCGGAACAGCGGCAGGACATCGTCGAAACTCCAGCCGCGGCAGCCCATCTGCGCCCAGCCGTCGAAATCGGCGGGATTGCCGCGGACATAGAGCATGCCGTTGATCGAAGACGACCCGCCGAGGGTCTTGCCGCGCGGCCAATGAATGCGCCGCCCGCCGCTGCCGTCGGTGGGTTCGGAGGAATAGTTCCAGTTGACCACCGGGTGATACAGCAGCTTCAGCACCCCGGCGGGGATGTGGATCCAGGGATTGGTGTCCTTGGGCCCGGCCTCCAGCAGCACGACCTTGGCGCCGGTTTCCGACAGTCGGGCGGCGACGACGCAGCCGGCGGAACCGGCCCCTACCACGATGTAATCGGCGTCCATGTCGTGCCTCCTGGGTGCGGACTGTCGCTGATGGGTGGCGCAAGGACGGCGGGGGGTCAAGGGTGCCGCGGGCGCGCCTTCGCGCCCCCGGCGCGGAGCGCGAAGGCGCGCCCGCGGGGGCGGCGATCATTCCCTGTTCACGCGCCACACGTTCATGTGATCGCCGATCCGGGGAGCCAGCCACTCGGCTGTGGACGGCGAGGTGGGGGCCAACACGAACAAGACAATCAATCAAAATAGAGACGACACCCCGACGCGTGCTTCATGCCGCGCGGGATGTTTCGCCAAATTGAGATAACGCGACCGGACGTCCCGTCGCACGCCGCGGGTTCGCTCAAAAATAATACATGTCCTTTTAATATTATCGCAGTCATTGTCCCCGATACGGCCAACAAACAGAAAAATGCCCTATAAACAGAGGTTTCCGGGTTTATTCCCGAAGACCGGAAAAATAGTCCGGAGGAATAACCCAAGGGGGTAACCCGTCAGCCGAGGGAACAACGGATGTCCGTTACGCATGTCAGGCCCGAAAGCCTGGGATGCCGCTTCATCGATTGGCAAGGAAGTCGTCCCCATGAGTGCTTTCACCCCCTTCTCCCCGGCGTTCCTCAATTCCAACGGCGCATTGCTCGCCGATGCGTTGCTGCCGGCCGGGCAAGGCATCACGCTCGACCCCGCCACGGTCCGGATCGTGAGCGGCGAGTCCTCCATCGGTGCCTATGATGGCAGTCTGGCCGCGCTGGGCATCGGGCCGGGGCTGATCCTGACCTCCGGCACCATGCCGGGCACGGCCAATACGGTGGGGTATTTCGGGGCCAACAACGCCCTGCCGGGCGATCCGATGCTGGATGCGGTGGTGAACACCGTCTTCCCCACCATCTCGCTGGACGCGACGACACTCAGCTTCGATTTCACCGTCACCGACCCCACCATCACCAGCGTCAGCTTCAATGTCGTCTTCGGCAGCGATGAGTTCCCGGAATGGGTCAATCAGTTCGTCGATATCGCCGCGGTCTGGGTGAATGGTCAGGATTACGCCTATTTCAACAATGACCCCAAGGCGCCGCTCAGTGTCATCGGGTCCAATCTGGCGTCCAACTATTTCATCGATAACACGGGAAACCTGACGACGCCGAGCTTTGGCGGGGTGGCCCGGCCTGGCGTCGCGAGCCGGTTGCCCATCGAATATGACGGGGTCAGCGCCCCGCTCACCATCACCGCCCCCGTCCACCAAGGCGTCAACACCCTCAAGATCGGCATCGCCGATACCCGCGACCATATTTATGACAGTGGCATCATCATCTCGAACATGCAGGGCGGCGCCATTCCCCTGACCGGGATCACCCGCGACGTCGACGGCACCAGCGCCAATGACGACCTGCAAGGCAGCGACACGCCCGAGACGCTGCGCGGCAATGCCGGCGATGACATCATCCAGGCCAAAGGCGGGGACGACATCGTCCTGGCGGGGGATGGCAACGATTTTATCAATGGCGGCGCCGGGAATGATTACCTCGACGGCGGTGCCGGCACCGATACGGCCGTCTATGCCGGTTCGGCGGCGGATTACACCATCACCGTGAACGCGGATGGCAGCGCGACGATCACCGATCTGCGGGCGGGAACGCCGGACGGGACCGATACACTCGTCGCTATCGAGCATGCGCAATTCGCCGATGTCACCCTTGATCTCGCGACGGGCCTGGCCACGGATCCGGTGCCGCTGCCCAGCGTGACCGTGCCGCAACCGATCGTGGCACCGCCGCCGGCGCCGGCCGCGCTGGCGGCGACGCTGGACCCGGTGCAGGTCGCGGCGACCGAGGATGGGGCCGTGGCCGAAGCCAATGCCTTCGCCAGCGTCACGGCCGATGAATCCGGCCTCTCGGTGGTGAATGTTCCGGCGGCGCTGCCGGCCGGGGTGAGCTTCAACGCCGCGGTCAACGCGTTCTTCCTCGATCCCTCGGACGCGGCCTATCAGAGCCTGGCGGCGGGCGAACAGCTGGCGGTCACGGTCGATTACGGTGTTCTGAATGCCAATGGCGTCGCGGCCGCTTCGGTCGTCTTCACGGTGACCGGAACCAATGACGCCCCGGTCGTCACGGGCCCATCCAATGCGGCGGCGACCGAAGATGGTGCGGTGGTGACGATCGCTGCGCTGGCCCATGCGTCCGACGTGGACCATGGCGCGGTGCTCTCGGTCGTGCCGGGTGTGCTGGCCGCGGCCCCCGTGACCCCACTGGATCCGGCAGCGGGGCAAGGCCATGGGGCGGATGATGGTGCGGCGGCGGCCGCCGCGCCGGCTCCGGTGCCGGTCTCCGCGACGCTGCCGGCGGGGGTGAGCTTTGACGCGGCGTCCAACAGCTTCTCCCTCGATCCAACCGACCCCGCCTATCAGTCGTTATCGGCCGGGCAGACGCAGGTCGTGACGGTGAATTTTGGGGTCTCGGACGGGACCGCGGTCACCGCCGCCTCCGTCACCTTCACGGTGACCGGGACCAACGATGCCCCGGTGGTGTCGGGCGTGGTCGATGGCCTGACGGTGAATGAAGATGGCGGGACCACCGGTTACAGCCGGGCGGCGCTGCTCAGCACCGCGCAGGATCCGGATCAGCTCGACCTGCTGTCGGTGTCCGTCGATCCGGCTGACCTGCCGGAGGGTGTCACGTATCAGTCAACGCCCGACGTGTTCGTGCCGGACCAGTTCGTGCCCGCGGTGTTCATCCCGGCGACGGTGATCCCTGGCGTCGGCTGGGGCGGCTACGTCGCCACCCCGATCATTGTCAAACCGGCGCAGTTCATCCCCGAACATACGATCCCGGCGCATATCGTCCCCGGCAAGCAGGAACTGGATATCGATCCGTCCGATCCGGCGTTCCAGAGCCTGGCGCAGGGGGAGACGAAAGACATCCTGATCCACTATCAGGTCAGCGACGGGACGGTTTCGACCGCGGCCCAGGCCGTTATCCATGTGGTGGGGACCAATGACGCCCCGGTCGTCGCCGCGCCGACCGCGGCCACGGTGACGGAGAAGGGTGCCGTCGTGACGGTGAACGCGCTGGCGCATGCCACCGACGTGGATCATGGCGCGGTCCTGCTGGTGGTCGCGCCGCAGGCCGCGGCGGCGGGGCCCTTGGCCTCGGTCGATGGTGCGGAGCTGGAAGCGGAAACCGCCGCCGCCGCCGCCGGTTTGACGGTGACGCCGGTGCCTGTGATTCAGCCCTTCGACGCCGCGACCCTGCCGGCCGGGGTCACGTTCGATGCCGCGACCAACAGCTTCTCGATCAATCCGGGCGATCCGGCGTTCACCGCTCTGGCGCAGGGCCAGACGCAGACGATTGCCGTTCAGTATGGGGTCAGCGACGGCATCGCGGTGACGCAGAGCCAGGTGGTTTTCACGGTCATCGGCACCAATGACGCGCCGGTGGTATCCGGCCCCGTCGCGCTGAGCGTGACGGAGGATCAAGGCGGCGCGGCGGGGGCCGCGGCCGCTCTGCCCAGCGACGATCAGAGCCTCAAAATCGAGGATGCCCTGGCCGCCAGCGGCCAGCCGATCGGCCAGGTGGCGAACGCGGTGCAGCTGCTGGCGCATGCGAGCGATCCGGACCAGGGCACGGTGCTGTCGGTCACCGATCTGCCGGCGGTCCTGCCGCCGGGCATCAGCCATGTGACGACGGTGGCTTATTCGACCCCGTCACCGCTCTATTACGGCGCGCCCATCGTCCATCCGGCGCTCGATCTGCTGGTCATCGACCCCAGCGACGCCGCCTTCCAGAGCCTGGCGCAGGGGGAGGTCGCGACGGTCACCGTCCAGTACGGCGTCACCGACGGACTGACGACGACCCCGGCTTCGGCGGTCTTCACGATCACCGGCACCAACGATGCCCCCGTGGTATCCGGCGCGGTGCAGGCGGCGGCTTTCGAAGATGGGCCGCAAGTGACGGCCAACGCTCTGGCCAGCGCCACGGACGTGGATCATGGCGCGGTCCTGCACGTCGTCGCGGGCTCGGTCGATCCGGCGGCGCTGCCGGCGGGCGTGCGCTTCGATGCCGCGACGGACAGCTTCACCATCGACCCGTCGCATGCCGCCTACCAGTCGCTGTCGGCCGGTCAGACCACCAGCGTGACGATCAACTATGCGATCACCGATGGAATGGCGGCGACGGCGGCGCGCACGACCTTCACGATCACGGGCACCAATGACGCCCCGGTGGTGATCGGTGCGCAATCCTTCACCGCGACCGAGGATGGCCCGGCCTTCGTGTTCAACCCGCTGGCGCTGGCGTCGGACATCGACCAGCTCGATGTCCTGCATGTCGCGGCGGGGCCCTTGCCGGCGGGGGTTCATCAGACCGCCACGGGCTTCACCTTCAACCCCGGGGATGCGGCGTTCCAGAGCCTGGCGGCCGGTGAAACGACGACGGTCACCTGGAACTATGGCGTGACCGATGGGATCGCCACGACCGCGGCGACGGCGCGCTTCACGGTCACGGGCGTCAATGATGCGCCGGTGGTGCCGAACCCCGTCGCCTCGGCGGTCGAGGATGGCGCGGTGACCGCGATCGACATCCTGTCCACCGCGACCGATGTCGACCATGGTTCGGTGCTGTCGGTAGCGACTGTGCAGGCCGTTCTGCCGCCGGGGATCAGCTACGACGCGGCCAGCCACCGGTTGAGCCTCGATCCGATCAATGCGGCGTTCCAATCGCTGGCGCAGGGGCAGGTGGGCACCTACAGCGTCGGGTTCGGGGTGACGGACGGCACCGTGGTGACGCAGGCCAATGCGATCTTCTCGGTGGTTGGCGTGAACGATGCGCCGGTTATCGTGGCGCCGATGACCGCGGGCGCGACGGAGGACGGGCCGATCGCCAATCTGGATCCGTTGCTTAGTGTCACTGATATTGATACGCCAATCGATGGGTTGCGGGTGGTCGGTGTGCCAACGACGCTGCCGCCGGGGGTGACGTTCGATGCGGTCCGTAACCGGTTTTCCCTGGATGGCGGCAACGCGGCGTACCAGTCGCTGTCGGTGGGTGAAACGGTGACGGTGACGATCCCGTTCAGCATTACCGACGGGTTCGCGACGGTGGCGGCATCGGGCACCTTCACCGTGACCGGGCGGAATGATGCGCCGGTTGTCTCGGGTGTGGTGAATGGCGGATCGGTCACCGATTCCGGGTCTGTGACGGCGATCAATCTGCTGGCCAAGGCGTCCGACATCGACCATCTGGATGTGCTGAGCGTCAGCCAGGGCAAGGGGCTCGCGCCGGTGGTCAGCGTGACGTCCGGCACCTGGACGACGCCGATCGGCTTCGCGGTGGTGAATAATCAGCTGGTGCTGGATCCGGCGCAGTTCGGCGCGCTGGCGGCGGGGGAAACACTGGGGCTGACGGTCAACTACACGGTCTCGGATGGCAATCCCGGCGGCAGCGTGGCCGGTCAGGCGGTGCTGACGGTCGTGGGTCAGAACAATGCGCCGACGGCGGTGGCCTTGTCGTCCGCGCATGTGCAGGCGTTTTCGGCGGCGGGGACGGTGGTGGGCCAGCTATCGGCGGTCGATGCGGATCGCGTCGACAGCTTCACCTATCAGCTGGTCAGCGACACCCAGGGCTATTTCACGGTCAGCGGCAACAAGCTGATGGTCGCGCCTGGCGCGGCGATCGACTCGCAGGTCGCTGTGTCGGATGTGATCGCGGTGAAGGTCACCGATGCCGCGGGCGCGTCGGTGGTGACCAGTCTGACGGTCGCGATCGACAAGGTCGTGGGCGTGACGATCAATGGGTCGGGGGGCAACGACACCTATACCCTGACCTCGGCGACGGCCACGACCAATGGCGATGACACCGTCAACGGCAACAACGGCGACGATTATATCGATGGTGGTTCTGGCAACGATACGCTGAGCGGCGGGTCCGGCAACGATACGCTGTTCGGCGGCCTGGGTGACGATACGCTCATCGGTGGGCCGGGCGCGGATATCCTCAATGGGGGTGCCGGCAATGATCGGTTCATCGAATCCGGTTCCGACGGCACCGGTGATACGCTCATCGGCGGCGCCGGCATCGATACGCTGGTGATGTCCGGTGGCGGGCAGGTGACCCTGTCGGGGTTCAATGCCACCGCCTCATCGATCGAGGTGATCGAAGGCAACGGCAAGGGGCTTGTCGGCACCTCCAACGGCGAAACGTTCGATCTCAGCGGGGTCAATCTGCTGAGTGGATCCGGGATGGGGTTCCTGGACGCGGGCGCCGGCAACGACATGATCACGGGCACGAAATTCGCCGATGATCTGCGGGGCGGGGCGGGTCTCGACCGGATCGAGGGCGGGGCTGGCAACGATACGCTGACGGGCGGCGCGGATGCCGATACCTTCGTGTTCAATGCCGGCTTTGGTCTGGATTCGATCCTTGATTTCGCGGCCGGTTCGGCGAGTGGGCACGACATGCTGGATTTCAGCACGGGCGTCTTCGCCAATTTCGGTGCGGTGCTGGCGGCGTCGTCTCAGTCCGGCAAGGACCTGGTGATCAATGCCGGCGGCGGCAACATGATCACGATGAAGAACGTGACGCTCGGCACGTTCGGCAGCGCGGACGTCGTGTTTCATTGACGCAGGCGGGTCGCGGCCGGGTGGCGCCCGCCCCCCGGCC